>DASZBB010000115.1:0-26834 GCA_035944695.1 Microvirga sp.
CCAGCTCAACAACGTGATCACAGGCAACGATCAGGATAACAAGCTGTTTGGTCTGGAAGGCAATGACACGCTCGTCGGCGGCCTCGGTAACGACACCTTGGATGGAGGTCTTGGCACGGACACGGTGATCTATACCGGAAAGAAGTCCGACTACACCATCACGATCAAAATCGACGAATGGAAAGTGACTGGCTCGGATGTCGGCACCGACACTCTGCGAGCCATTGAGATCGTGCAGTTCTCGGATGGTCGTTTGAACAACGGTGTGTGGGAACCGGCCCCAATCAGCCCTGGGAACCCCAGCCCCCCAGGGACGCCCAACAATCCCGGGACATCCAGCAATCCTGGAACGCCGAGCAACCCCGCGAATCCTGCAGTCGCGACCGAAACCCGCAACGGCACGTCCAAGGCGAACACCCTCATCGGCAATGACAACATCAACATCATGAAGGGCCTGGGCGGCAACGATGTCATCAAGGGCCGGGGTGCCGGTGACGAACTCCATGGCGGCGTCGGAAATGACAAGGTCTACGGCGAGAGCGGCGATGACTGGCTTTACGGCGACGGCGGCGCCGACAGGGTCTATGGCGGCACGGACAACGACTATGCCTATGGCGGCGCCGGGAGCGACAAGGTTTACGGAAATTCCGGCAACGACCATGTCTATGGCGGCGGCGGTCAGGACACAGTCTATGGCGGCTCGGGCAACGATGTGATCGATGGCGATGGCAGCAACGACATCCTATACGGGAATGCCGGCAGCGACGCCTTCGTGTTCAGCGACAAGCTTGGGACGGCCAAGACGGATCGCAAGGTCAACTTCGATGCGATCAAGGACTTCAACGTCACGTTCGACAGCCTCTGGCTGGATAACGCGGTGTTCCGGAAGCTTGGAAGCGGGACGTCGTCCAACCCGACGCAGCTGAATAAGGAGTTCTTCGTCACGGGCACGAAGGCGAAGGAGAAGGACGACTACCTCATCTACAACAAGAAGACGGGCGTCCTCAGCTACGATGCGGATGGATCAGGTTCGAAGGAGGCTGTGGAATTCGCACAGCTGTCGAGGAACCTCAAGCTCACCTACAAGGACTTTTTCGTCATCTGACGGGGACGTCCCAAGAAAAGGGCCCCTGCCGGTCGGCACGGGGCCCTTTTTGCGCTTTGGCGGCCGGAAACTGCAGGGCTCCGGATGCGCGTACGGGGACCAAAGCCGGTCCAACGCCGTTGATGGGAGAGAACGACAGGTGACAATTCACCCAAGGATCTATAAGAACCAACCTGTTTCACGTCAAAAAAGAAACAAATAATTTATTCTACATTAGAGAGATGCGAAATGGCCGCCCGTGGTGCCCTGGACCTGATCGGAAGGACTCCCCTCGTCGAGGTGACGAATCTGGACACCGGACCGTGCCGGCTCTTCCTGAAGCTGGAGAGCGCCAACCCGAGCGGCTCCATCAAGGACCGTCCGGCCCGCGCCATGATCGAGGCGGCGGAAGCGGACGGTCGCCTGAAGCCCGGAGGCACCATCGTCGAGGCGACGGCCGGCAACACGGGCGTCGGCCTTGCCCTGGTCGGTGCCAGCAAGGGCTATCGCACCCTCCTGGTGGTGCCGGACAAGATGAGCCGTGAGAAGGTCCTGCACGCCAAGGCCCTGGGCGCAGAGGTGGTCATCACCCGCTCCGACGTGGGCAAGGGCCACCCCGACTATTACCAGGACCTCGCCCAGGCGATCACCAACAGGACGCCGGGCGCCGTCTACATCAATCAGTTCGAGAACCCGGCCAACCCGGCCGCCCACGAGGCGAGCACCGGCCCCGAGATCCTGGAGGGAATGGACGGCGACGTGGATGCGGTCGTGGTCGGCGTCGGCTCCGGCGGCACGCTCACGGGCGTCGGGCGCTATCTGAAGACAGCGTCGCCCAAAACCGCGATGGTGCTGGCGGATCCCGCCGGCTCCATCCTGGCCCCGCTGGTCGAGACCGGGCAGATGACCGAGGCCGGCTCCTGGGCCGTGGAGGGCATCGGCGAAGACTTCGTGCCGCCGAACTGCGACCTCTCCCTGGTGAGGAAGGCCTATTCCATCGGCGACAAGGAGAGCTTCTCGGCCGCCCGCGAATTGCTGCGCAAGGAAGGCATCCTGGCAGGCTCCTCCTCCGGCACCCTCCTGGCGGCTGCCCTGCGCTATTGCCGCGAGCAGACCGCACGCAAGCGGGTCGTCACCCTGGTGTGCGACACGGGCGCCAAGTACCTGTCGAAGGTGTTCAACGATGCCTTCATCGCCCAGGAAGGCTGGCTCGACCGCAAGACGACCGGCACCGCGCGGGACGTGGTGATCAACCCCTTCGGCGAAGGCGCCACCATCTTCGTCTCGCCCAGCGAGACCCTGCGTTCGGCCTTCGCCCGCATGCGCTCCTCCGACATCTCGCAGCTGCCGGTTATCGAGAACGGCCGCGTGGTCGGCCTCATCGACGAGAGCGACATCCTGGATGCGCTGGTCGCCCACGAGGGCGCCCCCCAGAGCGTCTTCGACAAGCCGGTGCGCGACGTGATGGTCTCGCGCCTTCAGACGATCTCCGCCGATGCTCCGGTCAAGGAGCTTCTGCCCCTCTTCGCCGCCGGCCTCGTGCCGGTGATCATGGACGGCGATTCCTTCGTCGGCCTCGCCACCCGCATCGACCTCATCAACTTCTTCCGGATCCACCCATAATGACCGCCCGCAACCAGCTCGATTTCGCCACCCGCTGCATCCATGCCGGTCAGTCGCCGGATCCTACCACGGGCGCGGTGATGATGCCGATCTACGCCACCTCGACCTTCGCGCAGGAGAGCCCGGGCGTTCACAAGGGCTTCGAATATGCCCGCTCGCAGAACCCGACCCGCATGGCGTTCGAGCGCTGCATCGCGGATCTCGAAGGCGGCACCGCGGCCTTCGCTTTCTCGTCCGGCCTCGCGGCGAGCGCCACCGTGCTCGACATGCTGGAGCACGGCTCCCACATCGTTGCCTCCGACGATCTCTACGGCGGCACCCGCCGCCTCTTCGAGCGCGTACGCCGACAATCCGCAGGGCTCGACATCACCTATGTCGATCTCGGCAACCCGGATGCGGTGAAGGCGGCGCTGCGCCCCAACACCAAGCTCGTCTGGGTCGAGACGCCCACCAACCCGCTCCTGAAGCTCGCCGATCTCGAAGCCATCGCGGCCGCCGCCCGCGGGCACGGCACCTGGCTCGTGGCCGACAACACCTTCGCCAGTCCCTATGTGCAGCGCCCGCTCGAATTCGGCTTCGACATCGTGGTGCACTCGACCACGAAATACCTCAACGGCCATTCCGACATGGTCGGCGGCGTGGTGATCGTGGGCCAGAATCAGGAGGTGCGGGAAAAGATCGCCTTCCTGCAGAACGCCGTCGGCTCCGTGTCCGGCCCCTTCGACAGTTTCCTGGCCCTGCGCGGCCTCAAAACCCTGTCGTTGCGGATGGAGCGGCACTGCACCTCGGCGCTCAAGATCGCCCACTTCCTGGAAAGCCATCCGGGCGTCGACGGCGTGATCTATCCGGGACTCGCCTCGCACCCGCAGCATGAACTCGCCAAGCGGCAGATGCGGGGCTTCGGCGGCATCATCACGGCGCGCATCGCGGGCGGTCTCGACGGCGCGACGCGCTTCCTGGAGCGCTGCCAGCTCTTCACCCTGGCGGAGAGTCTGGGCGGCGTGGAAAGCCTGATCGAGCATCCGGCGATCATGACCCATGCCTCCGTGCCGCCGGAGGTGCGCGCCGAACTCGGCATCGACGACGGGCTCGTGCGCCTGTCGGTCGGCATAGAAGATGCGGACGACCTGATCGAGGATCTGCGCTCGGCTTTGGCTTGATTTTTAGCCGTCATCACCGGCCTTGTGCCGGTGATCCCGATCGGAAGAGCGCCGCGCTCCACACAATCGGGATGGCCGGGACGAGCCCGGCCATGACGAGAAGTATGTTGCTCAAGCCACCGGCGAGAACCGCCCGACGAGCTGGTGCCGGTCGCCCGGATAGGTGATGCGCGCTTCGGTCACGAAGGCGCCTGCCTGCCATGTTCTGCGCTCCAACATGAGGCAGGCGGTTCCCGTCTGGATCTGCAGCCGCTTCGCCATGGCAGCATCGGCATTGACGGCGCGCACGATGTGCTCCGCATCCGTCCACGGCACGCGCCGCAAGAGCCACGTGCCGGGCGGATCGTCCTTGAACGATTCCTTGTCGGCTTCGGGCACGGTGGCAAGATTGATCAGGCGCTGCTCGAAGGCCTGCGGCACGTCGTCCATGACGTGAAGGGTCGAGAGGCAGAGCATCTTGGTCCCCACCGGAAGTCCCGTGCGCTGCGCGGCGGCGGCATCGATGGGTTCGACGGAGCGGTGCAGGATCCTGAAGCGGTATTCGACCCCGGCCCGTGCCGCCTCGAGGGCGAAATCCTGGATCTGCAACACGGCCTGCTGGCTGCTCGGCTCCGCCACCACCGTCCCGGCGCGGCGGCGGCGCGTGATGAGGCCGTTCGCGGCCAGCGTTGACAGCACCTTGTTCACGGTCATACGCGAGCAGCCGTATTCGGCCATCAGCTCGTGCTCGAAAGGAATGCGGTGACCGGGAGGCCACTCGCCGGACATGATTTTCGCCTCGATGTCGTCGCGGATGCGCTGGTGCAGATGCTTCATGCTTGTCTCACGCCAGGATGCGGGCCATGGCGCGCGCATAACGGGCGCGGATCGCTTCGCGATTCACATGCCGGCCGCCCGTGACCACGGCGTCGCCCGCAACGAACACCGTGTCGATGGCGGCCGTGCCGACGACGAACACGTACGAATCGAGCCAGCGGTCTCCCGAGACGGCGGCGAGATCGGGGTGACCCGGATCGAGCACCACGATATCGGCACGATGCCCTGCAGCAATGGCCCCGATGCGACGGCCGAGCGCCTGAGCGCCGCCCGCCAGCGCCCTTTCGTAGAGGCTGCGCCCGGTCGACTGGCCCTCGCGCTCCGCGAGCACGTTGCGGGCGCGGTGCTTGAGACGTTGACTGTATTCGAACTGCCTCAGTTCGCCGGGAGCGGAGATCTCGATATTGGAATCGGACCCCACGCCGAAACGTCCCCCGGCCGCGAGATAATCGACACCCTCGAAGATTCCGTCGCCCAGATTGGCTTCGGTGATCGGGCACAGGCCCGCCACCGCATTGCTCATCGCTATGCCCTTGACCTCCTGCGCGTCGAGATGGGTCGCGTGGATCAGGCACCAGCGCTGATCCACTGAGGCATGGTCGAGCAGCCATGCGACGGGCCGCTGTCCCGACCACGCGAGGCAATCCTCGACCTCCTTGACCTGCTCGGCAATGTGGATGTGGATCGGCCCTTCGCCCGCCATCCCGACGATCTCGCGCAGGCTCTCGGGCGTGACCGCGCGCAGGCTGTGCGGCGCGACCCCGACAACGGCATCGTCGAGCCCAGCGACAGCCTTGCACGCGCCTTCAAGCAGGCGGGCATAGCTCGCAACATCGTTGATGAAGCGCCGCTGCCCATCGGTCGGCGCCGCGCCGCCGAACCCGCCCTGCGCATAGAACACCGGCAGCAGCGTCAGGCCCATGCCGGCGTCCTGCGCGGCGGCTGCGATGCGACCGGAGAGCTCCGCGGTGTCGGCATAGGGACGGCCGTCCGCATCATGGTGGAGATAATGGAACTCGGCCAGGGCCGTGAAGCCGCCCTCCAGCATCTCCATCATGGCGAAGGCCGCGACAGCCTCCACGTCGTCCGGCGTGAGCGAGCCGAGGAAGCGGTACATCACTTGCCGCCAGGTCCAGAAGCTGTCCCCTTCCGGCCCGCGCGTTTCGGCAAGCCCCGCCATGCCGCGCTGGAAGGTATGAGAGTGCAGGTTCGGCAGCCCGGGCAGCACGATTCCGGCGATGCGCTCGCGGCCGTCACTGGCGGCGTTCGGCACCACGGCGGTTATCGTCCCGTCCTCGATGTCGATCCCGACGTGCTGCGCCCAGCCCTCCGGCAGCAGGGCGTGATCGAGAATGAGCCTGCGCATGCTGACACCTTCACTGTTGATGGTTTGAGGCGCCGCCAAAAAGCCACGCCTGCACCCGACCATCAGAGCCGATCGAATAAGTCTAGACAATACCGATGTTCCGCGATTATGTATAGACATTATCGCAACCTCACCGGAGCAGGAACATGCGCTTCGATCGGGTCTGGTTCAACGCTCGCCTTGCGACGCTTGCCGGCGACGGTCTCGGGATCGTCGAGAGCGGAGCCGTTGCCGCCAGGGATGGCAGGATCGCCTTTGCCGGACCGGCGAAGGATCTCCCCACCGGCTGGGACGCCGCCGAGCGGATCGACTGCGAGGGCCGCTGGATCACCCCGGGCCTCGTCGACTGCCACACCCACCTGGTCTTCGGCGGCGACCGGGCACATGAATTCGAGCTGCGCCTGAAGGGCGCGACCTATGAGGAGATTGCCCGCGCCGGCGGCGGCATCGTGTCCACGGTGAAAGCGACCCGCGCGGCAGGCGAGGACGAGCTTGTGGCAAGCGCCCTGCCGCGCCTCGATCACCTCATCGCCGAGGGCTGCACCACCGTCGAGATCAAGTCGGGCTACGGCCTCGACCTGGAGACGGAGGCGCGCTCCCTGCGTGCCGCACGCCGCCTCGCCAACGAGCGCCCCGTTTCCGTCGTCACCACCTTCCTCGGCGCCCATGCCCTGCCGCCGGAGGCGAACGGCGACAAGGATGCCTTCATCGACAAGGTCTGCCGCGAGATGCTGCCGGCGCTCGCCCGCGAAGGCTTGGCCGATGCGGTGGACGCCTTCTGCGAGGGCATCGCCTTCTCGCCCGAGCAGACCGCCCGCGTGTTCGAGGCCGCAAAGGCGCACGGGCTGGCCATCAAGCTTCACGCCGATCAGCTCTCGAACCTGCACGGGGCGAAGCTCGCAGCCGATTACGGCGCCCTCTCGGCCGACCACCTCGAATATACCGACGAGGACAGCGCCGCCGCCATGACGAAGGCCGGTACGGTCGCCGTTCTGCTGCCGGGTGCCTTCTACATGCTGCGCGAGACGAAGGTGCCGCCGGTGGCCGCCTTCCGCGAAGCCGGCACGCGCATGGCGCTTGCGACCGACTGCAACCCCGGCACCTCGCCGCTGACCTCGCTGCTGCTGACCATGAACATGGGCGCGACCCTGTTCCGCATGACGGTCGAGGAATGCATCGCGGGCGTTACGCGCGAGGCGGCCCGCGCGCTCGGACGCCTCGACGAGATCGGCACGCTGGAGCCTGGCAAATCGTGCGATCTCGCGATCTGGACCATCGAACGGCCGGCGGAGCTCGTCTACCGCATCGGCTTCAACCCGCTTCACGCCCGTGTCTGGAGGGGACAGTGACCCAAGACGTAATGCTTCATCCCGGCTCCGTCGCGCTCGCCGATTGGCGTCGCGTGTATTTCGGTGCGGGCATCACGCTCGATCAGGAATGCCGCGCCGCCATCGAGGCCGGCGCGAAGACCATCGAGACGATCGTCGCCAAGGGCGAGCCGGTCTACGGCATCAATACCGGCTTCGGAAAGCTCGCGAGCGTTCGCATCGGCACAGCCGATCTGGCGACGCTCCAGCGCAACATCGTGCTCTCGCATGCGGCCGGCGTCGGCGAGCCGCTGCCGGTCGCCGTGGTGCGGCTCGTCATGGCGCTCAAGCTCGCGAGCCTCGCTCAAGGAGCCTCCGGCGTGCGCTGGTCGACGGTCGAGCACCTGACGGCCTGCCTCAAGGCGAACCTCATTCCGGTCATTCCCGGCCAGGGGTCGGTGGGCGCCTCGGGCGACCTCGCTCCCCTCGCCCACATGACGGCGGCCCTCATGGGCGTCGGCGCGTTCTTCATCGACGGCGTGCGCGTTCCGGCCAAAGAGGCGCTGGCCCGTGCCGGCCTTTCGCCGCTGACGCTCGGCCCCAAGGAAGGCTTGGCGCTTCTCAACGGCACGCAGGTCTCGACCGCATTGGCGCTCGCCGGCCTTTTCGAGGCCGAGCGCGTGTTCCAGGCGGCGCTCGTCACGGGCGCGCTCGCGACGGATGCCGCCAAGGGTTCGGACGGGCCGTTCGACGAGCGCATCCAGAAGCTCAGGCGTCATCGCGGGCAGATCGAGGTCGCCGCTTCCCTGCGCGCGCTCATGCAGGGCAGCGCCATCCGCGCCTCGCATCTCACCAACGACGACCGCGTGCAGGACCCCTACTGCCTGCGCTGCCAGCCCCAGGTGATGGGCGCGGTCCTCGACCTGCTGCGCCAGGCCGGCGAGACGCTCGGCACCGAAGCGAACGGCGTGTCCGACAACCCGCTCGTCTTCTCGGAAACGGGAGAGGTCATCTCCGGCGGCAATTTCCACGCGGAGCCGGTGGCGTTCGCCGCCGACATGATCGCCATGGCCCTGTGCGAGATCGGCTCGCTGGCCGAACGGCGCATCGCCATGCTGGTCGATCCGTCCCTCTCGGGCCTGCCCGCCTTCCTCACCCCGAAGCCCGGGCTCAATTCCGGCTTCATGATCCCGCAGGTCACGGCGGCGGCTCTCGTGTCGGAGAACAAGCAGCGCGCCTATCCGGCAAGCGTCGATTCCATTCCGACCTCGGCCAATCAGGAAGACCATGTCTCCATGGCGACCCATGGCGCACGGCGGCTCCTGCCCATGGCGGCGAATGCCGCCAACGTGATCGGCATCGAGCTGCTCGCCGCCGTCCAGGGCTGCGACTTCCATGCGCCCATGACATCCAGCGAACGCTTGGAGCGTGCCCGCGCGCTGCTACGTGCGGAAGTCCCGCATCTCGACGACGACCGGCACATGGCACCCGATATGGAGCGGGCCACGGCTCTCGTCGTATCCGGGGAGTTGGCGAATGCCGCCGGCGCCGACGTGCTGCCGCTGGTAACGGATGAGATCCGGGCATGAGCGCGCATTCCGACTGGCTCACCGTCATCCGGGGCGAAGCCCCCCTCGTGGTGAGTCTGCCGCATACGGGTACCGAGATTCCCGCCGCATACGAACGCGGCCTCGTCTCGCCGTGGCTGGCACGGAAAGATGCCGATTGGTGGATCGAACGGCTCTACGATTACGCCCCGTCGCTCAGCGCAACGGTGATCCGCACGAACATCTCCCGCACGGTCATCGACGTGAACCGCGACCCGTCCGGCGTCTCGCTCTATCCCGGACAGGCGACTACGGAGCTGTGTCCGACGACGACCTTCGACGGCGAGCCGCTCTATGAGCCGGGTGCCGAGCCGACGGCGGAAGAGATCGCCGAGCGGCGCGCCCGCTTCTTCGATCCCTATCATGCGACGCTCCGCGCAGAGATCGAGCGGCTGCGCGCGACGCACGGCAATGTGGTCGTCTACGATTGTCACTCGATCCGCTCGATCATCCCGCGCCTGTTCGACGGCACCCTGCCCCATTTCAACATCGGCACCAACGGCGGTGCCACCTGCGCGCCCGCCTTGATCGATGCCATCGAGGCGATCTGTGCAGGCAGCGGCTTCAGCCATGTGGTCAACGGCCGCTTCAAGGGTGGCTACATCACCCGCAGCCTCGGGCGTCCCGAGGCCGGGGTTCACGCGGTCCAGATGGAGCTTGCCTGCCGCGGCTACATGAACGAGCCTCTCGGCTCCGTCTCCGAGGGTACATGGCCGACCTCCTATGACGAGAGCTATGCGGCGCCCATGCGCGCGGCCCTCACGCGCATCCTTCAAACCTGTCTCACCTTCGCCCAATCCAAAGCCTGATCCGAGGATCCGTCCCATGACCCGCATCGACAACGCCCGCGTGATCCGCGCTCCCCACGGCACCGACCTATCGGCCAAGAGCTGGCTGACGGAGGCACCGCTGCGCATGCTGATGAACAATCTCGATCCGAACGTCGCCGAGAAGCCGGGCGAGCTCGTGGTCTATGGCGGCATCGGCCGCGCCGCGCGCGACTGGGAGAGCTTCGACCGCATCGTGGCGGCGCTTCGAGATCTGGAAGCCGACGAGACGCTTCTCGTGCAGTCGGGCAAGCCGGTCGGCGTGTTCCGCACCCATGCGGATGCACCGCGCGTGCTGATCGCCAATTCCAATCTCGTCCCGCACTGGGCCACCTGGGACAAGTTCCACGAGCTCGACCGCAAGGGACTCATGATGTACGGCCAGATGACGGCCGGCTCCTGGATCTATATCGGCACTCAAGGGATCGTGCAGGGCACCTACGAGACCTTCGTTGAGATCGGCCGCCAGCACTATAACGGCGATCTCTCCGGCCGCTGGATCCTCACCGGCGGCCTCGGCGGCATGGGCGGCGCGCAGCCGCTCGCCGCCACCATGGCCGGGGCGTCCTGCCTGGCGGTCGAATGCCAGCCGAGCCGCATCGAGATGCGCCTGCGCACCGGCTATCTCGACCGGCGCGCCGATACGCTCGACGAGGCGATGGCGATCATCGAGCAGTCCTGCCGCGACAGGAAGCCGGTCTCCGTGGGCCTTCTCGGCAACGCCGCCGAGATCTTCCCCGAGATCTACCGGCGCGGCATCCGTCCCGATGCGGTCACCGATCAGACTTCCGCGCACGACCCGATCAACGGCTACCTGCCGAAGGGCTGGACGCTGAGCCAGTGGGAGGCCAAGCGCGAGAGCGATCCCAAGGCCGTGGAGCATGCGGCCAAGCAGTCGATGGCCGAGCACGTGCGCGCCATGCTCGATTTCTACAAGGCGGGCGTGCCGACCCTCGATTACGGCAACAACATCCGTCAGATGGCCAAGGAGGAAGGCGTCGACAACGCCTTCGACTTCCCGGGCTTCGTGCCGGCCTATATCCGGCCGCTCTTCTGCCGCGGCATCGGGCCGTTCCGCTGGTGCGCGCTCTCGGGCGATCCGGAGGATATCTACAGGACGGACGCCAAGGTGAAGGAGCTGCTGCCCGACAACAAGCACCTGCACAACTGGCTGGACATGGCCAAGGAACGCATCAAGTTCCAGGGTCTGCCGGCACGCATCTGTTGGGTCGGCCTCGGCGACCGTCACCGCCTGGGTCTCGCCTTCAACGAGATGGTGGCCAGGGGCGAGCTGAAGGCGCCCATCGTGATCGGTCGCGATCACCTCGATTCCGGCTCGGTCGCGAGCCCGAACCGCGAGACGGAGGCCATGAAGGACGGCTCGGACGCGGTCTCCGACTGGCCGCTTCTCAACGCGCTGCTCAACTGCGCGTCGGGCGCCACCTGGGTGTCGCTGCACCATGGCGGGGGCGTCGGCATGGGCTTCTCGCAGCATTCGGGAATGGTCATCGTCTGCGACGGAACGCCGGAAGCAGCCAAGCGCATCGAGCGCGTGCTCTGGAACGATCCGGCCACGGGCGTGATGCGCCACGCCGACGCGGGCTACGACATCGCGGTCGACTGCGCCCGGGAGCACGGCCTCAACCTGCCGAGCCTGCGCTGATGGCGGTGCGGATCATCCGCAACGACGATCTCGTCCGCGTTCCCTGGAAGAACGGCGGCGGCACCACCGCGGAGGTCGCGGCCTTTCCGGAGGGCTCGGGCTTCGAGACCTTCGGCTGGCGCATCAGCATGGCGGATGTCGCCTCTGACGGGCCGTTCTCAGTCTTTCCGGGGATCGACCGCACGCTGATCGTGGTCGAGGGCGACGGCATCGAGCTCGATGTGGAGGGTATCGCTTATCCCCTCGACAGGAATGCTCCCAAGCTGTCCTTTTCGGGAGACGACATCACCACCGGGCGCCTCCTTTCGGGCCCGATCCGCGACCTCAACGTGATGACGCGGCGCGGCCGGTTCCGGCACCGGACCCGGTTCGTCGAATCCGGCGTGGCGCTGCTGTCGGGGGACACGACAGTGGCCTTCGTCGTCGCACTCGACGGTTCCTTCGACGTGACGCTCGATTCGACGATCCATTCGCTTCAAGCGCTCGACACGCTGATGCTGGAGGCGACGCAGGATCTCATCGCCCTATCCGGCACCGGGCGCGCGATCCTCGTCGAGATCGCGCCGGACCGACCCTAGGAGCCAATATTTGGCGCATGATGCCCAAAACAGCGGCAGGTCAAAATGTCTATACATTTGACAATGCCGCTCCGGCATGGTGCCATTCGCCCGCTCACAGAAGAATGCCGACCGCGGACAGCACCTTTCAGGGGAACGGCCGGCGAAACGAGTCAGGGAATCGACAGAACGGAGGCTGCAATGAAGGCGGTATTGGGTGGATTGGCCGTGTTGGCGCTGGCGGCCGGGTCGGCTTCGGCACAGGAGACGAAGGTGGCCATCGGCATCTCGGGCTGGACGGGCTTTGCGCCCCTGACCCTCGCGAAGGAGGCCGGCATCTTCAAGAAGAACGGCCTCGACGTCACGATCAAGAAGGTCCCGCAGGCCAGCCGCCACCTCGCCATCCAGTCCGGCGACATCCAGTGCGCCGCCACCACGGTCGAGACCTGGATCGTGTGGAACGCCAATGGTGTTCCCACGAAGCAGATCTTCCAGCTCGACAAGAGCTACGGCGCCGACGGCATGGTGGTGAGAAACGACGTCGCTTCGATCAAGGACATCAAGGGCAAGCAGGTGGCGGCCTCCGCGCCCGGCACGTCGCCCTATTTCGCGCTCGCCTGGATGCTGAAGAAGAACGGCCTCTCCGTGAAGGACGTCACCGTCGTCAACATGGAGCCGGGCCCGGCCGCTCAGGCCTTCATCGCCGGGCAGAACGATGCGGCCATGACCTACGAGCCCTATCTCTCCTCCGTTCGCGCAGCCCCTCAGGCCGGCAAGATCATCGCCACGACCCTCGATTATCCGATGGTCATGGACACCTTCGGCTGCACGCCGAAATTCCTCGCCGACAATCCGAAGGCCGCCAAGGCTTTCGCGGACAGCTATTTCGAGGCCCTCGACATGATCGCCAAGGATCAGGCCAAGGCCTACGAGATCATGGGCGCGGACGTGAAGCAGACCGGCGAGGCCTTCGGCAAGTCGGCCCAGTTCCTGCGCTGGCAGGACCGCGAGGCCAACAAGAAGTTCTTCGCCGGCGAGTTCAAGACCTTCTCGGCTGAAGCCGCCGACCTGCTTCTTGAAACCGGCATCATCAAGCAGAAGCCGGACATGGAAGCGCTGGCCGATACGAGCTTCATCCAGTAACGCCTTCGGGATGCGGCGGCCGGCAGTCAAGCCGGCCGCCGCATCGTTCTTTCTTCCCGCGCATCGTCCGGCCCGATCGGCCGGATTGCAGAACAGATCACACATGCCTCGTCCTCTCGAACCCGTCAGCCAGGGCACGCGTATCGCGCTCGGCATCTCCTTCTTCGTGCTTTTCTTCGCGGCCTGGGCCGTTGCGACTCTGGGTGGCTTCGTCTCCCGCACGTTCCTGGCCGATCCGATCACCATGGTGCAGGACGGCTGGCTGCTGCTCACCCGCTTCGGCTTCTTGAGCGATATCGGCATCACGGTCTGGCGCGTCGTGGGCGGCTTCGTCCTGGCCGCGTTCGTTGCCGTGCCGCTCGGCATCATGATGGGCGCCTACAAGTCCTTCGAGGCTTTTCTCGAGCCTTTCGTGTCCTTCGCACGCTATCTGCCGGCCTCAGCCTTCGTGCCGCTGCTCATCCTCTGGGCCGGCATCGGCGAGATGCAGAAGCTCCTTGTGATCTTCATCGGTTCGGTCTTCCAGATCATCCTCATGGTGGCGGTCGCCGTGGGCAACACGCGCCGCGACCTCGTCGAGGCCGCCTATACGCTGGGCTCGAAGGATCGCGGCGTGGTCAAGCGCGTGCTCATTCCGGCCAATGCGCCCGAGATCGCCGAGATCCTGCGCCTCGTGCTCGGTTGGGCCTGGACCTATGTGATCGTTGCGGAGCTTATCGGCTCGTCGTCCGGCATCGGGCACATGATCATCGACAGCCAGGCGCTCCTCGCCACGGGCCAGATGATCTTCGGCATCATCGTCATCGGGATCATCGGCCTCATCTCCGATTTCCTGTTCAAGGCCCTCAACCGCTCGCTCTTCCCCTGGAGGCTCGCATGACGAACACGATCCTCCAGATCGACAGCGTTTCGCGGGTGTTTCCCGGCGTGCGCGGCGGCGCGCCCGTTCGGGCGCTCGAGCCCACGAACCTGCAGGTGGCGCAGAACGATTTCATCACCATCCTCGGCCCCTCCGGCTGCGGAAAGTCGACGCTCCTGCGCATCGTCGCCGGGCTCGACCGCCCGAGCAGCGGACGCGTCATGCTCAACGGCCGCGAGATCAAGGGCCCCGGCGCCGATCGGGGCATGGTGTTCCAGTCCTACACCCTCTTCCCGTGGCTCACGATTGCCGAGAACATCGCCTACGGCCTGCGCGAAAAGGGCATGCCGAAAGCGCAGCGGCAGGAGATCGTCGCCTCGTATACCGAGAAGGTGGGCCTGCGCGGCTTCGAGAACCATTATCCGAAGCAGCTCTCCGGCGGCATGCAGCAGCGCACGGCCATCGCCCGCGCGCTCGCCAACGATCCGGACATCCTGCTCCTCGACGAGCCCTTCGGCGCCCTCGACAACCAGACCCGCGGCCTGATGCAGGAGCTGCTGCTCGGCATCTGGGAGCGCGAGCGCAAGACCGTGCTCTTCGTGACCCACGACATCGAGGAAGCGATCTTCCTCGCCTCCCGCGTGGTCGTGATGTCGGCTCGTCCCGGCCGCATCAAAGCCGACATCCCGGTCGACCTGCCGCATCCCCGCCATTACACCATGAAGACGACGCCCGAGTTCTCCGCCCTGAAGGCGCAGCTGACCGAGGAGATCCGCGTGGAGGCCATGCAGGCGGAAGCCGTGCACTAGCGTTCCGCATGGCCGCAAGGCTTATGGGATGAGGCATTTGCGGTACCCTTCCGGGTGAATTGACGCTCCGGCCTCCTTCAGGCGACCCTTCCCGTCTCTGATGTGGGAAGGCACGATGCTCAAGCGCCTGTTAGCCGGATCCATCCTGATCGCCAGCGGCATGCCTGCCATGGCCGACATCCTCATCGAACAGGCCATGATCACGGCCGGCGAGCTGCGTGTCGTCGGCCGGTTGAGCAAACCCCGGCAGGTGTCGGTTTTTCTCGACGAGCGGTTCGAAACGAAAGCGGAGGCGAACGGCCGGTTCACCTTCCGGGTCGCCTACCATCCCGTCAATTGCATCGTGAATCTCCAGGCGGAGAACGAGCAGCGGCAGGCGGTCGTCGGGTTCTGCGGCCAGCGGGGTCCGGAAGGATCCGGGACGGCACAGCAATCGGCCGCCGTCGCACCGGCTCAGCCAGGGCCGGCGGGTCCGCCCGGCCCTCGGGGCGAGCCCGGCCGTGATGGAGCGCCCGGTCCGCAGGGAGCCGCGGGACCTGAGGGACCTCCGGGCCCTCAAGGACCAGTCGGACCTCCTGGGCCGCGCGGAGAGGCCGGTCCTCCGGGCCCGCCCGGAACGTCGGAAGCTCGTGCCGCCCCTGAAGGGCAGCCCGGGCCTGCGGGGCCAGCAGGACCGATCGGGCCCGAAGGTCCGGCAGGTCCGCCAGGCCCCCAGGGGCCGCAGGGGCTGGCCGGGCACCAAGGACCCCAGGGACCTCAGGGTGCGCCGGGGCCGCGCGGCGAACCGGGACCGGCAGGTCCTGCTGGCCCCGCAGGCCCGCCGGGTCCTGTCGGAGCAGAAGGACCGATCGGTCCTGCTGGCCCCGCCGGACCGCCTGGTCCGCAGGGAGTCGCCGGCGCCATCGGTCCCATCGGACCTCCAGGTCCCCTTGGTCCCATCGGCCCGGCAGGCCTCACGGGTCCCGCCGGCCCGCCCGGACCTGCAGGCCCGGAGGGCAAGGCGGGACAGGCTGGAACGATCCTTCGCGTCTTCGTGCAGGAATGCGCATCGCAGGGCCGATGCATGGCGCGCTGCGAGCAGGACGAATATCCGATCAACGGCACCTGCAACCGCGGCGACCGTTTCGACATGGATGAAACAGGCGTCTACTGCTTCTCCACCAGCGAGACGGCAAAAGGCATGATCGCGCGGGCGATCTGCGCGAAGAAGTGACTCAATCGGACAGGTGCAAAAACCTTGCTGGAAGGAGCAACGAGCGCAAAGGACGGAACTCGCGATAAGTCCGCATTGAGGCCCTATTGGACCGCGTGTCTGTCCTTGCGAGCCGGCGTCAAAGCCTCATCCGCAACCCTCGGAGCAAAGGTGCTGCTGAGCGGATGGGGGTTCCATGGGGTATCGGACGACGACACCACCTTGAGCGTGCCGAACCAGCGATGCCTGAACCGCGTCGCGGTTTGCAGGTCGCTGAAGCCCACGAGCCCCCACTCGTCGAGGAGGTGATAGAAGTCCCAGTCGCTTCCCTGGTCGTCGAGCCACCGGATGACCTCCAGGTTCAGGTCCCGCCCGCTCTCGTTCCAGACCCGCCAGTCATTGACCATGAACACGTAGGGCCAGAGTTTCGCATAGGCGTCGATGCCGTAGCAGGCCGAGGAAGCCATCTCGTCATCGCGCCATGTTGCGGCAATGGTCTTCTTCAGTTCATCCAGATTCATCATCGCCCAGGTCTCAGATGGCCCGATCCGCGCTCGGGACTGCGTTACGATGTTCACAATAGCATGTAGGTGTAATCCAAGAGTAGTAGAAAAATTCCTTCAATCCCTCACACGGATGAAATTTGATCTCCAGCGATGACGGCAGATCCGACAACTTGGATTGTCCAAAACTGGTCTATGGAAATCATCCTAGAGCAGGCCCCTCCCCCAAAGCGGTACTGGCTTGAACGATTTCAACGACTTCCAATTTCTCGTAAGTATTAACCCCAAAGATTCAGGGAACGAATACCTCTCCAAGTACCTATCTGGTTAAAAGATGCAGGGAGACTTGCATGACGCCAGACCAGGTTGAGCTTGTCGCACAGGCGTTCTATGGCGCCGAATATCCAGGCGACTGGGACGATGCCCCCGAGATCCTCCAGGAGCAGTTCAGGGATCTGGCGCGCATGGCGATTGCGCTTCTGCATCGGCAGATCCAGCACAACCGATCGTCGCTTGTGCTGGCGAAGATTGCCGAGCCCGTTCACGAAGAGGAAGCGGTCCGGCTCCCGTCCTGATCGACCGGCGCTTCAGCCGTCACCGCACAGTCGATCGCCGATCCAGGCTTGCAATTGGCAGCAGCCGTTCGTTCGAGACAGGCGCTCGCTTTGCCGTTGTGCCTCAGCCCTGCGAAGGGACGGAGCGTCGCGACAGGCAACTGGCGACGCTCCGGGTTCGGTCACCAGCAATCGAGCGGGTCGCTGGGGCCGGGCGGCGTGCCGCAAAACGGGGGGATCCCGCCAGGGTCGCCGCTCGGACCAGGGGGCGTGCCGCAGAATGGGGGATAGTCGCCCCCGGACTCATTGCCTGGAATGAACCACGGCACGGGCCCCTCGAACAGAAGGGTCGTTGGATCCACGCCGGACAATATGCCCCCGTCGCCAGGGTCGTAGGTGGGATGGCAATCGATCATGGGACGTCCTTTCAAGTCGGGCTGCTCAATTCCGCCGAAGATGGTTTCCGTCGGCGAATGATGACTTTGCCCGCTATGGAAGGACTGGGCTGTGAGATGCATCACAAGGGGCCGGTTTGCAGCGATCGGCAGTTGGTTTCGAAGCTTTGATGGAAAAGCAGGAAGGAGTGACGCTCGGGGACAGAATGCACTTCTGCCGGTATTCCAAACTCTTAGCTAAAAGTGGGACCCGAAATGTTTGCTGAAATCATTAGGCTTTCACGCCTCCAGTTCCACCGGTTTTCGGCTCGTCTGACGAGCCATTCTCTGAAGGAGAAGCCGGGTGAAAATGTCGATTTGCAGCAAGCCAGAATGCAAGAGCCCTTGGCGGAACGCGCAGCCAAGGGCCATTGAGTAAATACGATCTACGGCGACTTATCGACGTCCGCCGCCATCACCACCGCGACCACCATCGCTGCCACCACGGCCGCTGTCGCCCCCGCCTCGGCCACGGTCACCACCGCGACCACCGCCCGGGTTGGACGGATCGGTTCCTTTGACATCGGTGCTGGTGTTGTCGGCAGGCTCCGATCCGTTGCCGAGTCCATTGTTGTTGCCCGGCCCCTGGCCATTGCCGTTATTGCCCTGACCACCGGCGCCGCTGCCACGGCTGTCGCTCGACCCACCGATGCCTCCGGCTCCACTGGACGCGCTGCCGGATGCCGAGCCCCCGCCTGAGCTCCCGCTCACTCCGCCAGAATTCCCGCTGTCGCTGACGCCGCTGGCACCTGCTGTGCCCCCTGCGCTGCTACGTCCGGAACGGCTGCCGTCAGCCACGCTCCCGCCTTGGCTCGCAGCTGTGCCGCCGCTGACAGCACCAGAGGTGCTGGTGCCCAGAGTGCCCCCGGCGACGCCGCTGTTGCGGGAACCCACATTGCCGAAGCCGGAGCTACCCGATCCCGGAAGAACGGCAGGACGGCTTCCGATCGATCCGGTCACGGCTTCGTCCGCATCCTGCGCCCTCTGCCGGTCGATGCGGCGCAGGGCTTGAGGACGGATCGCGCAACGGCAAACCTCTTGTCCTTGCACGATATGAAGACGGCAGTTTTGATAAACGGAGGCATCTGCCACGGCCGGCACGCACTGCTGCCCTGCCCTGAAGGTTTGCGCGTAGGATGGGGCCGATATTGCCAAGAAGAGGGCGGCACTAGACAAGGCAAGAGCGTGCGAACGCTTCATATGTTCACCTACAATACTCATGATTTCTGAGAGTGACTGAAGAATATCAGTCTGTATGTAGATGAAGACGCTCAAGCAAGGCTCAGGTTCCATTCTCCCTGACGGAGTACACATTTTGGGGTAAACGGGACCTTAGCCTAGCTGTTCACCCCTTCCTCTTCTCTTCCAGAGGAGTAGGGTGTCGATTATTGCTGTGGCTGGTTCTGTGCGGGGGAACTTGGCGCGGAGCTAAAGTTTCTGGTAACCGACTTTGATCCGTTTGCTGCGATCTAAGACCTAAACCGGTTTGAAAAGCGGACAGTAGGTTGGCCTGAGTGGCTCACATCGCGCCTAGCCCAGCCAGCACAGATGCGGCAACAGTTATGATAACTGTCAATCGCGTAGTTTTATTATCACCCTTAACTTCATTCACATCAGCACCTGGTCCGACGAAGAGCGGATTTCTAAACACCGGATCGGATCCGGCTGAAGACAATCGAGGCAGAGCATCAATGACAATAGGAGGTACCCCTTCTCCGGCCCTATCTGACTGCTAGCTGGGGGCGCAGGATCGCTCCTCGCTCAACATCATGCCGTGATGGATACCGTTGGGAGGTCCCGGATGTCATGTTCACCGAGCAAAGAGATCCTTCGTTCAACTGCCAGGACACTTGTCGTGGCCATTGGACTTAGCGTCGTCTCAGTCACAGGCGCTGTCGCGGCGCCAGAGGACGAAGTCGCCCGGCTCAACCGGGTTCGCGCAAATCTGTTCGAGGAGCTGGTAAAGACGCGGGCGGAAGCCGCTTCTGCCCGGGCCGAACTCGAGGCAGCTCTTAAGGCGCGCGATGCGGCGGAAGCTGAACTCGCTCGCCTGAAGCAGGAGGCCGTTAGCGCCAAACCTGCTGATCCTGGTCCGAGCACCGCGTTGAAGGCCGAGCCAAAGCAACGCGACGCGACTGCCGCATCACCCGCGATCCGCCGCCAAAGCACGCGCCGAACGGCGCCGGGAACCACAGGATCCGTTCAGGGGGCTGTCGCGGCGAGCGCGCAGCAGCGGCTCGTCCGACGCAGCGTTGCATCGCGCGCGGTCGCCCGGCAGACCAATCCGGCTCCGCGCCAGTCGGCGCCGCTTGCCCGGGCGCAGGAACTGCCTAGCGTGCTGCGCCTGCAAGTTCCGCAATAGTCGCCTGCCCGCGAGCGTTGACGCGGCATTCGATGACGCCTTGGCGGGCTTCCCGCCCGCTGGGACGTGAGTAGACGATCCCAATCTCCACCGGCGCCCGATGACCGCTTCGGGCGGGCCGCATTTCGCCGGCGCTGGTGGCATCCACTCGGACCAGCCTCGCGTCCGACGCGGCGGCATGCGTGTGCGCCGCCGCGATGACCGCTTGGCGACATTTTTCCACCACCTCATTGGGCGTGCCAGGCCGATACTGAAGCTTCGGGATGATCGCCCGTTCGGCTGCGTAGCCGCCGCCCAATCCGGCGACGCCGAGAAGAAGGATGACCCAGAGCATGTCTGTCCACCAAAAGCGCCCTGCGAACGACGGGCCAGGGCATCATGACTGTCGCTTCAAGAAGTTCTGACCTGGGCTGTCAGTTCCCTATCCTGGGGTACAATGACGGCTGCTACGGCCTGGTGCGGGCAAGGGGCTGGGCGAAAACCTGCGAAAGCCCCCGGCAGACGCCGCTAAGAGTCAGGTCCGGAATCACGAAGGGGGCGGTGCATGTGTAATCTCTACAGCAACTTCGCCACCAAGGCCTCCATGGCAAAGGGCTTCGCTGCGAATCGCGACCGATCGGGTTCCGCTGAGGCGGGCCCGCTCCTAATGAACGAGAGCCCTGCAATTGCGGGGGCATGGAATCGGATCAATGGAACGCCCCTGTTCTCAGACCATCGGGGGCCCAGAAGAAGACAGCCGGCTTAGTCGTGCTGACTTCGGAAATTCTGGATGATCTTCTGCTGCACGCGTCAGGTTGGTAAAGGTGAGTCAGTTCGGAGATCGCCCATGAACGATGAGCGCCGCGACGAACAGGATCAAGCCAGGATACTGGAAGTCGCTCAGTTCAGCCTGTTCGGATTTGAGAGACGGACACGGGTCATCCTGCTGGTGTTCGCCCTGCTGAACATCGGCCTTCTCGCTTTGGTGGTCGGCTACCTCTTCACCTTGTCATGGGATCCATATAGCCCCGCCCGCTTCCTGTGGTAGAAATGTCAGAGGCTCTTTACTAACTTCCCTTGCAAGCGCGGATATTTTGCCTCCGAATACCCGCTGGCATAAACGCCGCCCGACGCGATGGCGGCTCCTATGACCAGGACCAGTCCAATCCCAAGTGCCCATCCCTGCCTGTGAGACTTCCAGAGGGCCATGACCGCCGGGGCTAGGCACATGCAGAGCAAAATCAGACCGAACATGAAGAAGGCGTGCAGGTTTGGAGAGTGGTAGATCGCTCCAATATCGAAGCCCTGCTGCTGCGGCGGCTCTCCAAGAAAGAATTGAGCTATGAACGTGAACATGTAGTGCCCCCGAAAGCTGCCGGGGAGTGTCACCCTCCCCTGTTGGCGTGCCTGCGCTTTTGCGAGAGCTTATCTTGCATCGAATTGCAGGTCCATGTCGGGATCGATCAGATCGGGAAATTCAGATCTTCAAGCGAGGGGAAGAAGATCATTCGTAACTTGAGGAAGTTCAGCGCGCCGCGGTTAAGATCCAAAACATGCGGCCAAACGACCTCAAAAGAGGTAGATCGCTGCACGCGTGCGGCGAAGAAAAAGCGGCTGGCGGCAAGGGCTCTAGGGGTCGATGCTGAGTCCCACCTTGCGAGTCCCACATTCGAGAAGTGATTTAGAACCAGTGAGTTAAGGGGGAAGTGGTGCCCAGGGGCGGAATCGAACCACCGACACTGCGATTTTCAGTCGCATGCTCTACCAACTGAGCTACCTGGGCATCCGAGGCGCGGCGAGGCCGTGCGCGTCGTGGAGGGGTGTATAGTCAGACCTGCATCGCATGTCCAGCACTTCAAGCGACAAAAATTCCGGGAAATTTCGCTCACGCCTCACGGCCGTCCTCATCGCTGTCGTCCTCCTCGCTCTCGACCGCCGGAATGGCATAGGTGCCGGAGAGCCACCGGTTCAAATCCACGTCGGCGCAGCGCTTGGAGCAGAAGGGCTTGTAGTCCGGCTGGGCCGGCTTGCCGCAGATCGGGCACTTGCCGGCTGAGGCCAGAGGCTTGTTCTCGTTGGCGGCGTTCATCTCACGCCTCCTTTCCTTGCATGTCGGCAACGTGGTCACCTGCGCCCCTTCGCGCAAGACAGGGATGCCACCGGGAGAACAAGCTCAGGCGGCGTTGAGCCAGCTGAACCGGACGGGATAGCCCTCTCCGTCGAGCAGGGCCGCGGCTTCGTAGAGCGGCAGGCCCACCACGTTGGAATAGGAGCCGACCAGCTTGACCACGAAGGTGCCGGCGAGCCCCTGGATGGCATAGCCCCCAGCCTTGCCGCGCCACTCGCCGGAGGCGAGATAGCGCTCGAATTCATCCCGCGACAGGCGCTTGAAGCGGACGCGGGTCTCCACCAGACGCTCGCGGACCGAGTCCTTCGGGGTGATCAGGCAGACGGAGGTGTAGACCCGATGGGCACGGCCCGAGAGCAGCCTCAGGCAGCCGGCCGCCTCGTCCACGAGTTCCGCCTTGGGCAGGACGCGCTTGCCGACGACCACGACGGTGTCGGCGGACAGGATGTAGGAACCCTTCAGGTCGTCGCGGGCGCGGGCCACCTTCCGGGCCACCTCGGCCTTCGAGCGGGCGAGGCGCTTGGCCAGTTCCTTGGCGCCCTCGTTCTTGAGGGGCGTCTCATCCACATCGGCCGGCAGAAGGGCGTCGGGCTCGATCCCGGCCTGCTGCAGGAGAGCAAGCCTGCGCGGCGAGGCGGATGCGAGTACGAGCTTGGGCCGCCCGCTGGGATTCGACACCTCGGAAGAAGACGCCACTTTTCTCTCCACACTCGCGGATCCTTCGGATCCTTCAACGATACTCTTCGGGCAAATAGCTACGCCGGGTCACAACATGGCACCGGAGGCGATTGAATCAAGTCGATCAAACGATGGGCGGCTCCGCCCCAGACGAGGACGGCCCGGCCTGCGGATCGCTCGTGGCGTCGAGCCGCTCGAGCTTGCGATAGCGCATCACGCTGACCGGGATCGTCACGAGGAACACGACCGTGATCAGGCTCAGCATCTCCCAGGGGAAGCTGATGAGCAGGCCGAAGGCCGCGACGGACAGGACAAAGATCGGCAGGACCCATTGGCGCGGCACGTACTTGCCCATGGTCTTTCCCGAGTAGGTCGGGATCGTCGAAACCATGAGAAACGCGATGCCCACCACGTAGACGAGGATGACGGGCCCGACGGACGAGTCCTGGATCGGTATGCCGAGAAAGGACAGATAAAGCGGCAGCAGGGCGCACATGGCACCCATGGGGGCCGCCATGCCGACGAAGAAGTTCTTCTTCCATTCGGGCCGGTTGGGATCGTCGATCATGACGTTGAACCGGGCTAGGCGAAGCGCCGCCGCGATGGCGAGCACGATGGAGCCGATCCAGCCCACCCGCCCCAGCTCGTGCAGAACGAAGCTGTAGATGATGAGCGCAGGGGTGACGCCGAAGTTCAGGAAGTCGGCCAGGGAATCGAGCTCCGCGCCGAACCGGGAGGTCCCCTTCAGCAGGCGGGCGATCCGCCCGTCGACTCCGTCCAGGAAGGCGGCCACGATCACGGCCACCACCGCCCGCTCGTACTGCCCGTCGAAGGCCAGCCGGATGGCCCAGAGCCCCAGGCACAGGGCGATCAGGGTGATGATGTTGGGGGCGATCATCCGGAACGGTACCGGCTTGAACAGCCGCTTGCGCGGTTCGTTCGGATCCGGGGCAAAGGGCGGAAAGAGGTCACTCATGACACCAACCTAGGAGGAGCCAGCCCGAGCGGCAAGCAGAGCTGGGCAGTTTACGGCTGATGGAAAATCGCCGATCGCTGTGGGCGGTTCCGTCCAAAGGACCGTCGGGCGGGACGCCGCCCTCGCGGGCGAGCGGGATCAGCCCACCCGGTACTGGCGTGCGGGCTCGTTGGCGGTGAGGTCCGCCAGCACCGTCTCGCCGGCGACGGCCGTCTGGCCGAGGCCCACGAGAACCTGGGCATTGAGCGGCACGAAGATGTCGAGCCGCGAGCCGAACCGGATCAAGCCGAAGCGCTCGCCGGTGCTCAGGTGCTCACCGATCTTCACGAAGGACACGATGCGGCGCGCCACGAGGCCGGCGATCTGCACAACGCCGATCTTGGCATGGGCGGTTTCGATCACGAGGGCGTTGCGCTCGTTGTCCTCGCTCGCCTTGTCGAGCTCCGCATTGAGGAAGAGGCCCGGCGTGTAGAGGATCTGGGTGATCCGCCCCGTGACCGGCGAGCGGTTCACGTGGCAGTCGAACACGTTCATGAAGACCGAGATGCGGGTCATGGGCTCGGGCGGCAGGTCGAGTTCCGCCGGGGGCACGGCGGTGGTGATGAGGTTCACGCGCCCGTCGGCCGGGGAAACCACGAGGCCTTCGCGAAGGGGCGTCACCCGCGGCGGATCGCGGAAGAAGTAGCACACCCACACGGTCAGGATCGTGCCGATCCAGCCCAGCGGCGACCAGAGCCAGGCCAGCACGAGCGTCGCGAACAGCGCGATCAGAATGAAGGGATAGCCCTCCTTGTGGATCGGCACAAAGATGCGGCGCATCGATTCCAGGACGTCGGTCATTTTTTCATAGCCTCAGAGAATTTGCGTCGGGATGGCAGGCCAAAGCGCTTCTTGTCAACCTGCCACGCTCTCTGGGCTGCGTTCCTCCTCCTCGGCCCGCTTGAGGGCCTCGCGGGCCTGATCGGCCTCGCGCTGGCGGTTCCACATGGCGGCATAGACCCCGCCGTGGGCCAGAAGGGTCGCGTGGTTGCCGCGCTCCACCACCCTGCCCTGGTCGAGGACGATGATCTCGTCCGCGCCGATCACTGTGGACAACCGATGGGCGATCACGAGCGTCGTGCGGCCGCGGCTGACCCGGTCGAGAGCGTCCTGGATTTCCTTTTCGGTGAAGGTGTCCAGAGCCGAGGTCGCCTCGTCCAGAACCAGGATCGGAGGAGCCTTGAGAATGGTGCGGGCAATCGCCACCCGCTGCTTCTCGCCCCCGGACAGCTTCAGGCCGCGCTCGCCCACCGGCGTGTCGTAACCCTCCGGCAGGAGGCCGATGAAGCGGTCGATCTGGGCGAGACGGGCTGCCTCCCTCACCTCCTCCGGGGTCGCATCCCAGCGGCCGTACTGGATGTTGTACCCGATGGTGTCGTTGAACAGGACCGTGTCCTGCGGGACCATGCCGATGACTTTGCGCAAGCTCGCCTGCTGCACCTCGGCGATGTTCTGCCCGTCGATCAGGATGCGCCCGCTGGTGGGCTCGTAGAAGCGGAACAGCAGGCGCGAGATCGTCGACTTGCCGGCACCCGAGGGACCGACGATGGCGACCGTATGGCCCGCCGGCACCTCGAAGCTCACGCCCTTCAGGATCGGGCGCTCGGGGATATAGGCGAAATGCACGTCCTCGAAGCGCACGACGCCCTCTCTGACCTGCAGCGGCTTGGCACCCGGCTTGTCCTGGATCTCGGGGTTGCGTTCGATGATCGCGAACATGTCGTCGATGTCGATGAGCGCCTGCTTGATCTCCCGGTAGAGCATGCCCATGAAGTTCAGCGGGATGTAGAGCTGCACCAGCATGGCGTTGACGAGCACGAAGCTGCCGATGGAGGCGCGCCCGGCCATGATGTCCCGCGCGGCCAGGACCATCACGATGGCCATGCCGATGGAGAAGATCACCGCCTGGCCGGCATTGAGCACGGCGAGCGAGGTATAGGTCTGGGTCGAGGCCTTCTCGTAGCGCTCCATGGAGCGGTCGTAGCGGGCGGTCTCCCGCTGCTCGGCGCCGAAATACTTCACCGTCTCGTAGTTCAGGAGCGAGTCGACCGCCTTGGTGTTGGCGTCCGTGTCGGAGTCGTTCATCTGCTTGCGGATCGAGATCCGCCACTGGGTCGCCTTGTAGGTATAGGCGAGGTAGACGACCACCATGACGAACACGACGGCGGAATAGAGCCAGTTGAACTCCCAGGCGAGCAGACCGAGCACGAGGACGAACTCGAGGATCGTCGGGACCAGGGTCAGCACCACGAGGCGCGACAGTTCCTCGATGCCCTCGCGGCCGCGCTCCAGCACCCGGGTCAGGCCTCCGGTCTTGCGCTCCAGATGGAAGCGCAGGGACAGGCGATGCATGTGCTCGAAGGTCTGCAGCGCGAGGTTGCGCACCGCATGCATGGCGACCTTGGCGAAGAGCCCGTCGCGCAGCTGGGTCAGAACCGCCATGAGGATGCGGGTGACGCCATAGATCACGGTGAGCAGGATCGGCGCCTTCCAGAGCCAGGATCCGGCCGTGGCAGCGGCTTCAGCGCCCTGGTTCCCGCCCGTGACCGCGACGAGCGCGTCTGTCGCCCATTTGAAGGCGAAGGGCGTGACCATGGTAACGCCCTTCGCCACGAGCAGAAGTCCGAAGGCCAGGAAGACCCGTCGCTGGAGATCCGGTCGTCCGTGCGGCCAGAGATAGGGCCAGAGCTTTGTCCATGTGGCCGCCAAGCCGTTGGGCTTTGGCGCAGCAGCGCTCGTCGTCGGGACGGCGGTGGAGGGAGGCATTCGCGAGAATCCAATCGAAATATCGGACCTCGATATAGGCGATCGGCAGGATGAATTCACCCCGAGTCTGTAATTGTTCCAGGTTGTATGGGGCGCGGCGCTCCCCGGTCGGATGGTCGGCTCTGTACCCTCTGCCGTCATCCCGGGCTTGATCCGGGGATCCCGATGCTGTGAGGCGCGGCGCTTTTCCTCCCCATCATGGCTGGATCAGGTCCGGCCATGATGGGGAGGGTGCCAGGACGGGTGCGGGTGTGTGGATGAGTTGATGTCAAAGAGCCAGCACCTTGGGGCCCGCAGCGTGCGCTGCGAGCCTTGCGGGTGGATCGAGGGTGGCGCGAGAGGCAGCCCGGCTCGATGCTATGGGTAAGATGGAAGAGCCGGTCCGCCCCTCGCGCACGGTGC
>DASZBB010000116.1:0-15546 GCA_035944695.1 Microvirga sp.
TGCTCTTGAGGATACACTTCTGCGTGAGGAGCTTGGCAGGGCTCGGCCGGTCAGTGGTTTTCCTGAGCGGCCAGCCAGGAGATGCCGAGATAGACCGCCATCAGGGTCAGGAAGAACCCGACCGTCATGACGCCGCTGGAGACGATTCCCGGGAAGAACGCTGCCAGAATCAGGTGGCTCATGACGGCGAGCAGCCACATGATCCCTCCCCAGGTGCTGGCCATCCACAGGCCGACCGCCGCGACCAGGTCGATCAGAGCAAAGTAGATCACCGTGGCCTGATACCCCGTGGAGCGGGCCTCGAACTGCCCGACCGGCGTCCAGATGCCGAGGATCACCGCCCAGGCGCTCAGGCCCTTCATGATCCAGAGGATCGCCAGGACCCGCATGAACCAGGTGAGCACGAAGCTCCAGCGCATGACCGTGTTGGCGACGGGACGCTCCTCGATCCGGTCGGACAGGTATTCCCGCGAGGCCGGCGTGGACGGGGTCGGGCTGCCGTTGCGAGCCATCAGGCGACCTCCAGGTCTCGGTCGCCCAGGCTGGCGAAATGCCGCTCAATCGCCGCCGCGTCCACCTCGGCCAAGGAGGCGGGCTGCCAGCGGGGCTGGTTGTCCTTGTCGATCAGGACCGCCCGCACGCCCTCGTGGAAGTCGTGGCCGTCGCCGATCCGCGAGACGATGCGGAACTCGGTCCTCATGGCGTCCTCGAACTCCAGGGACGCGCCCCGGCGCACCTGCTCGAAAGCCAGGTTCAGGCTGGTGGGCGATTTCGTGCGCATCACCGCGGCAGCCTTCGCGGCGAAGTCGGAGCCGCTTTCGGCAGCCCGGTCGAGGCGGTCGAGGATTTCGGCCACGCTCCCGCCGGAAAAACAGGAATCGATGATCTCCCGCTCGGCCTCCAGGGGAGCCGGGCCGGGATCCGCAGCGACCCGGGAGAGAGCCACTTCGACCGGGTCTCCGCCGATCAGCGCGTCGCGCAGGCCTTCGATGTTGCCGCTCGGCACCGCATGGGTCGCGAGGCCCAGCATCAGGGCGTCGGCCCGCTTCACCCGCTCGCCGGTGAGCGCGAGATACATGCCTGTCTGCCCCGGCAGCCGCGGCAGCGCATAGGTGGCGCCCACGTCGGGGAAGAACCCGATTCCGACCTCGGGCATGGCGAAGAGATAGCGATCGCCGGCGACCCGATGGGTGCCGTGCAGGGACACGCCCACGCCGCCGCCCATGCAGATCCCGTCGATGAGGGAGATATACGGCTTCGGGTAGCGCTTGATGCGGATGTTGAGCTGGTACTCCTCGCGCCAGAACGCGAGCGCCTCCTCGCGTCGGCCGGCCTTGAGGTCCTCCGTGAGCTGCCGGATGTCGCCGCCGGCACAGAAGGCCTTCTCGCCCGCGCCCTGGACGACGATCCGCGTCACCGCCGGGTCCTGCGCCCAGGAATCGAGCGCTCGGCGCATCTCGCGCACCATGGCGAGCGTCAGGGCGTTGAGCGCCTTCGGACGGTTGAGCGTGATGAGGCCCGCTTCGCCCTGCCTCTCGCAGAGGACTTCAGCGCTCTCGTCCATGAAACACTCCTTCATCTCGATGCGGCTTAAAACAAGGCTCAGGCCGGCCGTCAATGCATGGCTGGGTTGAGGCCAATTTCACACGGATCGGTCCGATCTGCGACCTCGAACCCTTTTTTAGAGCGATTTAAATGTGCTAACCCTCTCGGACGTCAGCCGGCGCATCGAAGCCGGCTCTGGATGAGGATGATGTCGAAACTGTCGCCGTTCCCCCGCCGCTCCACGGATGAAGCCCCCTCTTCCTCCCTGAACCTGTCCCATCGCCTGCGACGCAACCGCAAGGCCGAGTGGTCCAGGCGGCTGGTGCAGGAGAACGTGCTGACCGTCAACGATCTGATCTGGCCGATCTTCGTGGTCGAAGGCGCCAGCGGACGCCATCCGGTCGCGTCCATGCCTGGCGTCGAGCGTCTCACCATCCGCGAGGCGGTGCGCGAGGCCGAGCGGGCGGCGTCCCTCAAGATCCCGGCCATCGCGCTCTTTCCTTACACGGATCCCTCCTTGCGCGATCCGACCGGGTCGGAATCCCTCAACAGCCGCAATCTGGTGTGCCGCACAGTGCGCGAGATCAAGCAAGCCGTGCCGACCATCGGCATCATCTGCGACGTGGCGCTCGATCCCTACACGAGCCATGGCCATGACGGCGTGATGGACGGGGAGCGCATCCTCAACGACGAGACCGTCGCCCTGCTCGTGCGTCAGGCGGTGCTCCAGGCGGAAGCCGGCGCCGACGTCATCGCCCCGTCTGACATGATGGACGGGCGCGTGGCGGCCATCCGCGAGGGCCTCGACGCGGCCGGATTCCAGGACGTGCAGATCATGGCCTATGCGGCGAAATACGCCTCCGCCTTCTACGGGCCGTTCCGGGACGCCATCGGCACCAGCGCATGTCTGATCGGCGACAAGCGCACCTACCAGATGGACCCGGCCAATTCCGACGAGGCCCTGCGCGAGGTGGCGCTCGATCTCGAGGAGGGGGCGGACATGATCATGGTCAAGCCCGGCATGCCCTATCTCGACGTCGTCCGGCGGGTAAAGGACAGCTTCGCCGTTCCGACCTTCGCCTACCAAGTCTCCGGCGAGTATGCCATGATCCAGGCCGCGGCCGGGAACGGCTGGATCGACGGAGAACGGGCGATGATGGAAAGCCTCCTGGCCTTCAAACGTGCCGGCGCGGACGGCATCCTCACCTATTTCGCCCCTCAGGTCGCGGAAAAGCTGAAGAACCAGGGCTGATCGCTGCCGTAAACACCCAGGGCCCCGCTCCGTGTCAGGCTCAAGGCTCTCCAGGATCGGGCGCCGAATCGCCATCCTGTGGAGCCTGAGTCTCCTGACCGCCTGCGGACTCTCCGTCGATGCGGAGCAGGCACGGGTCTGCCGCTCCACCCTTCCGGCCCTCAATCCCGGCGCGGCGATCACCGTCGAGCGCATCCAGACAGGACCCGCCGCGCGGAGCCTACGGGTCGATTACCTGGCCCGCTATCCGGACCGCCCGATCCTCGAACGCTTCGCGATCTGCCAGTTCGTCGCCGAGGGGCTCTCGCCGAACAAGGCGGAGCTGACCGGTCTTGCAACCGAACTGGGCCCGGTCTCGGGCGCCAGCCTCTATCTCCTGAAGCGCTATTATCTCGAGACGCCCGAGGGCACCGCCGGCGATCCCGGCAGCCAAACCGGCGCCGACGTGGTCGAAATCCCCGGCGACGCCGCCTATTGGCTGCAGCAGATCCTGGTAAGCCTGCCGCGAACCGCGATCTATGCCCTCCTGTCGGTCGCCTTCGCGCTCGTCTTCGGCCTGAGCGGGCGGATCAACCTGGCCTTCGGGGAGCTGGCGGCGGTCGGCTCGGCGGCGACGATCGCGGGGGCCTCCATCGTGCTGAGTTCGGGCGCGAGCGCCCCGATCCTCGGCCTGGCGGCAGGTCTCGCCGCGTCGCTCTTCGCCGGCGCCATCCACGGCGCCGTCGGCGGGCATTTCACGATCGGCCGGATCGTCGGCGCCAGCCCGCAGCCGAGCCTGATCGCGACGGTCGGGTTCTCCCTCTTCCTGATGGAGTACCTGCGCCTCGTGCAAAGCCCGGTGACGGTCTGGCTGCCGCCGATCTGGTCGGAGGCTTGGCCGCTCGTCCGCGCGGGCGGTTTCATCGTCAGCCTGACGCCGATCACCGCGATCACGGCCGGCATCGGTCTCCTGGCGGCCCTCGGCCTCCTCTGGCTCGTTCAGGCGACGCGGTTCGGGCGGGCGTGGCGGGCCTATGCGGACGATGCCCATGCCGCCGCGCTCATGGGCGTCGACGGCCCCCGTCTCCTCGTCCAGACCCTGGCGCTGGCCGGAGCCATGGCCGGGCTCTCGGGCATGCTGATCGTTGCGCAATATGGCGGCCTCGGCTTCGCGGGCGGCTTCCAGTACGGCCTCAAGGCGCTGATCGCCGCCATCATCGGCGGCATAGGCTCGATTCCCGGGGCGATGCTCGGAGGCTTCGCAGTGGGCTTGTTCGAGACCCTGTGGTCGGCGTATCTCCCCATCGAGATACGCGATATGGCGCTTTATGCCGCCCTCGTCGTGTTTCTGATCTTTCGGCCCGGCGGCCTGCTGGGATTCAGGGATCCGACCCCAAGACCCGTTTAAAGGGCCTATAATGAGAAATCCGGAGGACAACGTGGCCGAATACGCCATCACTATCGAGGACGTGAAGCACGCGGCGGAGACGATCCAGGGCCAGGTCCTGCGAACGCCCCTCGTGCCCGCCCCTCGCCTGTCGCAACTCACCGGCGCGACCGTGTTCGTGAAGCACGAGAACATGCAGCCGACCGGCTCGTTCAAGGAGCGCGGCGCGGCCACCAAGCTGGAGAGCCTTGCGCCGGCCGAGCGCAGACGCGGCGTCATCGCCATGTCGGCGGGCAACCACGCCCAGGCGGTCGCCTACCATGCGCGCCGCCTCGGCATCCCGGCCACCATCGTGATGCCGGAAGGCACTCCGCTGGTGAAGGCGGAGAACACCCGGTCCTACGGCGCCCGCGTCATCCTGGAGGGCGAGACGCTCTACGAATCCGCCGCCCGTGCCCGCGAGATCGCCGAACAGGAGGGGCTCGTCTTCGTCCACCCCTATGACGACCCGAAGGTCATGGCCGGCCAGGGCACGGTCGCCCTCGAAATGCTCGCCGACGCTCCCGATCTCGACCAACTGGTGGTTCCGATCGGCGGCGGCGGGCTGATCTCCGGCATTGCGGTGGCCGCCAAGGCGATCAAACCGTCCATCGAGATCGTCGGCGTGGAAGCGGCCCTCTACCCCTCCTTCCGGAACGCCATCCTGGGCGAAAACCAGCCCATCGGCGGCGCCACGCTGGCGGAAGGCATCGCGGTGAAGACCGTGGGCCAGCTGCCCCTGCCCATCGTGCGCGATCTGGTGTCCGACATCATCCCCGTCGAGGAGGCGCTGATCGAGCGCGCGGTCAATGCCTATGCGACGCTCCAGCGGACGATGGCGGAAGGCGCCGGCGCGGCCGGCCTCGCGGCCATGATGGCGGCTCCTGGGCGTTTCCAGGGCAAGCGGGTGGGGCTCGTGCTCTGCGGCGGCAACATCGACGCCCGGATCCTGGCGTCCGTGATGGTGCGCGAGCTGGAACGGGACGACCGGATCACGTCCTTCCGCATCACGTCCAACGACCGGCCGGGTTTCCTGGGCCGCGTGGCAAGCCTTCTCGGCAATCTCGGGGCCAATATCCTGGAGGTTTCCCATGGCCGGCTGTTCCTGGACGTGCCGGCCAAGGGCGTTTCCATCGACATCACTATCGAAACGCGGGATCGAGCACATACATTGGAGGTGTTCGAGGCCCTTGCGGCGGAGGGGCTCGCACCGCAGCGGATCGAATCCCGCAGCCTGCCCGAGACCGCCTTCTGAGGAGTGAACGATGGTCAACCAACCGTACCCGCCGACGCTGAACTATCCGTCCTACGCGCCGGACGCCCGCATGACGGAAGGCGTCATCTCGCGGCGCTTCTGGGCCTATCTGATCGATCTGGTCGTGATCGCCCTCTGGGTCGTGCTGATCTCCATCGGCATCTTCTTCCTCGGGATCATCACGCTCGGTCTCGGCTGGGGGCTGTTCTTCGCCCTGCCGCTCACCGCCTTGATCTTCATCGTCTACAACGCCGTCACGATCGGCGGCGCCTCCCAGGCGACGGTGGGCATGCGCTATATGGGCCTGCGCGTGATCGATCCGAGCACCGGCAGAGGCGTGTCGCCGCTCTCGGCCGCCGTGCACGCGCTCTTCTTCTACGTCGCGATCTCGACCTTCCTGCTCTGGGCCTGCGACGTGCTCGTCGGCTTCGTCCGCGACGACCGGCGCTTCATCCGCGACCTGCTCACCGGCATGATGATCGTGCGCGCGTAGGACATTCACTGAAGCACGGCGAACCCACCACGTCATGGCCGGCCTCGTGCCGGCCATCCCGATCCTGTGAAGCGCCGCGCTCCTCCAATCGAGATCACCGGCACAGGGCCGGTGACGACGTGGAGAATGTCATTCCAGAGCAGCGCGCGATGGCGCTGGAGAACCGCCCGCAATCAAACGCCTGTGACATCCGCCCTCTTTTCCTGGACGTTGCGGACACCAATGTTATCCTTGAGCGTTGACGAAGCGCTCAAGGTTTCTCCACAAGGCTTTCCCGATTGACGAGCCAGCCCCGCGACGCACCGCAATTCTATCTCACCTCCCCGTCCGCATGCCCCTACCTGCCGGGCAAGGAGGAGCGCAAGGTCTTCACCCATATCGTGGGACGCCGCGGCCGGGAGCTGAATGAGATTCTCACTCAAGGCGGCTTCCGGCGCTCGCAGACGATTGCCTACCGGCCGGCCTGCGACGCATGCCGCGCCTGCGTGTCGGTCCGCGTGCTCGTGGACGAGTTCGAGCCCTCCGGCAACCTGAGGCGCGTTCTGAAGGACAATGCCGATCTCATCGGCAACCCGCTGCCCAACCGTCCCACGTCGGAGCAATACTCGCTCTTCCGCCGCTACGTCGATACGCGCCACTCCGATGGCGGCATGGCCGACATGACGGTGCTCGACTATTCCATGATGGTCGAGGACAGCCACGTGGATACGAAGATGATCGAGTATCGCAGGCGCGGGATCGACAGCGGCCTGACCGGCCGAGGCTCGGGCGATCTGATCGCCGTCAGCCTCACGGACGAGATGAGCGACGGCCTCTCCATGGTCTATTCGTTCTACGAACCGGACATGCTCGATCGCAGCCTCGGCACCTTCATGATCCTCGACCATATCCGCCGCGCCAAGGCCATGGGCCTGCCCTACCTCTATCTCGGTTACTGGGTCGAGGGCTCGAAGAAGATGGGCTACAAAGCGCGCTTCAAACCGCAGGAGCGGCTCATGGCGCACGGCTGGGTGCGGGTGGACTGAGCCGCCCTGCAGAATTGCGGAGCGGGCGCGATCCCGCGGCGTGGCTTAGCCGTTATCCTCCGAGCGTCCCTCATAGAGGCGACGGCTCTTGCTGCGCATCAGGCGGAACGTCCCCGCATTCGGCCGACCTTTGGCCGACGTTCCGCCCGGCTGCACCGCCTTGCCGCGTTGCACGGCGGGCTGCTGCGCCTGAACTCCGGGCTGGGGTGCAGGTTGGGACGAACGGATCGCGTTCATCATCGATCCGAGGGGCAGCGATTGACCCATGGCCGCAGGGGTGACGAAGAGCGAGCTGCACGCGAGGCCGGCAATCCACAAAATGCGAACGATCATCAGGTCATCCCTTCCAAAAAGGCCGTCGAAGCACTCCCTGCCTTAAAGGAACTTCCTGGCAACCGAGCCCTCCGAACGGAGAGGCTCGATCGGATAAATGCGGAACAACCCCGCCTGCCCCTTGTTCGTTGCCTAATCCTCCTGCGAACGAAGGTGCGCCATGGCCAAGATCCTGGTCCTCTACTACTCCTCCTACGGCCATATCGAGACGATGGCGCGGGCCGTCGCGGAGGGCGCCCGCTCCGTCGCCGGCGCCGAGGTCACGGTGAAGCGGGTGCCGGAACTGGTGCCGGAGGAGATCGCGCGCAAATCCGGCATGAGGATCGACCAGGAGGCGCCGATCGCCAGCCCGAACGAACTCGGCGACTACGACGCCATCATCTTCGGCACGCCGACCCGCTACGGCAACATGGCGGCTCAGATGCGCAACTTCCTCGACCAGACCGGCGGCCTCTGGGTGAAGGGCGCACTCGTCGGCAAGGTCGGCAGCGTCTTCGCCTCGACGGCCACGCAGCATGGCGGCCAGGAGACCACCATCACGTCGTTCCACACCACGCTCCTGCATCACGGCATGGTCATCGTCGGCCTGCCGTATTCCTATCCGGGCCAGACCAAGATGGACGAAGTGTCCGGCGGCACGCCCTACGGGGCGACGACGCTCGCGGGCGGCGACGGCTCGCGCCAGCCGAGCGAGAACGAACTTGGCGGCGCCCGCTTCCAGGGCCGGCACGTGGCCGAGATCGCCGCGAGGCTGGAGCGCGGAGCGGGCGAGCGCGGACCGGTGCCGGCGGACATGGACAACCCGACGGAGACGACGGGTGGGACGGAGGGGCAGCCCTAAACCCTATGCCCTGAGCCATGTCGTCACCGGCCTCGTGCCGATGATCCCGCTTCTTTGGGGCGCAACGCCTTTTCGATCGAGATGGCCGGCACAAGGCCGGCCATGACGTAGGATGGAGCCACCCGGATCGCCGCTCCTCGCGTCCTACTCCCCGAACTTGTTCGACTTCGGGAAGCCCTTGGGCGGCAGGCGGCCGGCTTCGGTGCGGTCGCCCATCCAGTCGCGCAGGTCCTCCTTGGCGACCGTCCAGGTGCGGCCGGCGGTGTCCTTCCAGGTCAGGCCCTCCTTGAGCTTGAAGACCTTGGCGTCGGAGACGCCGCCGTCCTTGTAGCGCTGGAGGCGCACGCCCTTGCCGCGGGTCATCTCCGGCACCTGCTTGGCCGGGAAGACGAGGAGCTTGCGGTTCTCGCCGATGATCGCCACGTGATCGCCCTCGGCCTCGGTGCAGACCACCATCTTGGCAGGCTGGTCGAGGTTGAGGATCTGCTTGCCCTTGCGGGTGTTCGCCGTGATCTCGTCGGTGGGCACCACGAAGCCGCGCCCGTCCATAGCCACGACCAGCAGCTTCGAGCCCGCCCTGTAGGGGAAGGCCGCGATGAAGTCGGCGCCCTCCTCCAGGTCGACCATCAGGCGGATCGGGTCGCCGAAGCCGCGCCCGCCGGGGAGCTTGGAGGCATCCAGCGTGAAGAAGCGCCCGTTATCCGCCGCCACCACGATCTTGGACGTGGTCTCGGCGAAGAAGGAGACCTTCAGCGCATCGTCGCCCTTGAACTGCACGCCCGAGAGATCGGCCTGGTGGCCCTTCATGGCGCGGATCCAGCCCTTCTGGGAGACGATCACCGTGATCGGCTCGCGCTCGATCATGGCTTCCGCGAAATCGATGTCGGAGGTGTCCGGCGCCTCGGCGAAGGAGGTGCGACGCTTGCCCAGCGCAGTCTCCGGCCCGAAGGTCTTGCGGACTTCCTTGATCTCGGCCGCAATGGTTTTCCACTGCACCTTCTCGGAGCCGAGGAGCTCCTCGATTTTCGCCTTCTCGTCCTGCAGGTTCTTCTGCTCGCGCTTGAGCTCCATCTCCTCGAGCTTGCGGAGCGAACGCAGGCGCGTGTCCAGGATGGCGTTGGCCTGAACCTCGGTGAGCTTGAACACGCGCATCAGCTCGACCTTGGGTTCGTCCTCCTCGCGGATGATCTTGATGACCCGGTCGAGATCGAGATAGACGATGAGCAGGCCGCCCAGGATCTCCAACCGCCTGTCGATGGCAGCGAGACGGAAGCCCGAGCGGCGGATCAGCACCTCGCGGCGATGGTCGAGCCATTCGCGCAGGCACTCGGCCAGGCTCAGGACCTTCGGCACCTTGCCGCCGGCGAGCACGTTCACGTTCATCGGGATGCGGCTCTCGAGCTCGGTGAGCTTGAAGAGCGATTCCATCAGGATGATCGGGTCGACCGTCTTCGCGCGTGGCTCCAGCACCACGCGGATGTCTTCGGCCGATTCATCGCGCACGTCGGCGAGAAGCGGAAGCTTCTTCTCCTGCAGGAGTTCGGCGATCTTTTCGATCAGGCGGGACTTCGGGACCGAATATGGGATCTCCGTGACGACGATCTGCCAGTTGCCGCGCCCCAGATCCTCCTTCGCCCAGCGGGCACGCACCCGGAAGGAGCCGCGGCCGGTCCGATAGGTTTCGGCCATGGCCGAAGGCGTGTCGACGATGATGCCGCCGGTCGGCAGGTCCGGGCCCGGCACGAACTGCATCAGCTGCTCGGAGGTCGCGTTCGGCTTCGCGATGAGGTGCAGCGCCGCGTCGCAGAGTTCGGCCGCGTTGTGCGGCGGGATCGAGGTCGCCATGCCGACCGCGATGCCCTGCGAGCCGTTGGCGAGCAGGTTCGGGAAGGCCGCCGGGAGCACCACCGGCTCCTCGTTGGTCTGGTCGTAGGTCTCGCGGAAGTCGACCGCGTTCTCGTCGATGCCTTCGAGCAGCAGCCGCGCGACCTCCGTCATGCGCGCCTCTGTGTAGCGCATGGCCGCCGCGTTATCGCCGTCGATATTGCCGAAATTGCCCTGCCCGTCCGCCAGCGGATAGCGCTGGGCGAAGTCCTGCGCCATGCGCACAAGGGCATCGTAGATCGATTGGTCGCCGTGCGGGTGGAACTGACCCATCACGTCGCCGACGATGCGGGCGCACTTCTTCGGTGCCGACCGGGGGTCGAGGCGCAGCAGGCGCATGGCGTGCAGGATGCGCCGGTGGACGGGCTTGAGCCCGTCGCGCGCGTCCGGCAGCGCCCGGTGCATGATGGTGGACAGCGCATAGGCGAGGTAGCGCTCCTCCAAGGCGTCCTTGAGATTGATGTTCTCGATCTCGCCCCCTGACGGCGGATTGACCGGCTTACCCATTCGTCGAAATCCTCAATTGCGAATCGCTTCTTATCATCTGAAAAGAGAACATAACAGAAACAAACCTCATTCGTCCCCAGCCGTGGCCAGTGCGACGAAACGCGCCCGCTCCTCCGGAGCCTTCTGCCCCTGGGGCTCGAAGACGTTGTGATGGAGGAAGAAGTCCGTCAGGGCAAATCCGGCTCGGATCTCCTCCTCGCCTGGCCGGTTGGACCGGGATTGGCCGATCAGGAAGCCCGGCAGCTTCAGGAGCCTGTCCTTGTAGGGCTCGCCGGCTTCGGCTGAGACCGCCCGCCCGCTTCTCGGCGACACATAGGTCAGGTTCCGCTCGCTCCCCGTGGCCGCGCAGGAGGTCAGGTCCAGGCCGAATCCGAGCTCGGTCAGCATGGCGAGCTCGAACCGCACGAAGAGCGCCGGAGCGAGATCCGGGTCGTCCAGGTGGTCCACCAGCACGGTCAGGGTCTCGAAGAGGGCGAAATGCGGATCCCTTTCGGGGAAATAGCGCAGCAGGTGAGCGAGCGTGGCAAGGCCATAGAGAGCCATCGACGAGCCCATGAGACGTGCGGCCCGCAGGTTCAGGCCTTCGACCTGATAAGTCCCCAGATGCTCGTCGAGCCTGGCGCGCCAGGTCGCCTGCACGGTATTGCCCGGCTGGAGAACCGCCTGGAGGCTCTTCGAGCGGCCGCCATGGACGAGGCCCAGATGCCGGCCGTGCTCGCGCGTCATCAGCTCGAGGATGACGCTCGTTTCCCCATGTTTGCGGACGCCGAGAACGACGCCTTCATCTGTCCATTGCACCGGTTCGGCTGCCTTCGGCGAGAGTGTTTCCCAAACCTCAGATGTAAGCATTCAGGCGGCATTCATCCATATTTCTCAACGATATCCGCGAACTTCTAAAATTCTGTTTCAGCGCCGGAATCCGGCTTTTCGGAACCAATGCGGCACCCTGTCATTGTCGATGACTTAACTGTACCCAACGGTGAATTGAGGATCATGAAGCTCTCCTGTCTGTTTCTTGCGAGCACCGCACTCCCCCTGATGCTGCTTCCGGCTCACGTGTCGGCGCTCCAGCCCGCACCCGCAACACCTCTGGTCGTCGCCCAAGCCGGGCCGGCAACCGATGAGGAACTGCCGCCCGGAGCTCGCCAGCGGCGGCAGGGACAGGATGGCGAACGCGGCGGCCGTCCCGGCCAGGAGCGCCGGCAGGGCGGACAGGATCAGGGCGGCCCCGGCGCCGCCGAGGAGCGCGGTCCACGTCCGCCACGCGGGGCAGGCCCCGGCGGTCCGGGATCCGATGACGCCCCCGGAGCTCAGCGCCCCCGTCGTGAACCCGGCCCGCCGTCCGAGCGCCCGACGCCTCCGTCCGGCGCCACGCCGGCCACACCGGCCCGTCCGGCCCAGCAGGCACCCGCCGAGCGGTCGCAGCCCCCAGCCGAGAGCCCGGCGCGGCCGCAGCGTCCCGCCGCGCAGGAGCGCGAGCAACCGCCAGCGGAGCGGCCGCGTCCTCAGGCGCCTGCCACGCAGACCCGCCCGGCCACGCCTCCGCCCGCCGCGCAGCCGGCCACACCGCCGGCGCCCGCTCAGCAGCGGCAGGCTCCCGACACCGCGGCTCCGGCCGAACGGCAGCGCCCCGGCCGCTCCGACAACACCGAGAATCCCGACCGCGGCCAGCGGCCCGGGCAGGCGCAGCCGGGCGCTCCCGCAACGCCTCCGGCCGCCCAGCCGACCCCGCCCGCGCCCACTGCGGCGCCAGCGGCACCGGCCGCCCCCGCGGCCCCAGCCCCGGCGACCCGCGCTCAGCCGACGGCTCCCGCGCCTGCTGCACCGGCCGCGCAGGCGCCGGGTCGCCTGGCACCTCAGCAGGCGGCCCCCGGTCGCACAGAGCCCCTCGACCCGTCGCGGGTCCGCATCGAGGACCTGCGCAGCCAGCGTCGCGAGCGCCGGGATGGCGACCGGGTCATCATCGAGGAGCCGGGCAACCGCACGATCATCCGCGAAGGCAACCAAGTCATCATCCGTCACGACGAGACGGAGCGGTTCCGCCGCACCTATCGCGATGCGGATGTCCGCGTCGAGCGGCGCGGCGCCGACGAGGAGGTCACCATCGTGCGCCGTCCCGACGGTTCGGAGATCGTGACGGTCCGGGACGAGTACGGCAACCTGATCCGCCGTTCGCGGCGCGAGGCCGCAGGCCGAGAGGTCGTTTTGATCGAGAACAGGCGCGGCAACCGTCGTCCGACCGGATACGGATATGCGGAAGAGGAGGTCGTGCGGCTGCCGCCACCCGTGGTTCGGATTCCGCGCGAGGAGTACATCGTGGACGTGGAGGACGCCTCGCAGGAAGATCTGGTCGAGGCGTTCACCGCTCCTCCCGTCGAACGCATCGAGCGGTCCTACACGCTCGACGAGGTCCGTCGCAGTCAGCCGCTGCGCGAACGCATGCGCCGGGTTGACGTGGATACGGTCACCTTCGAGTTCGGCTCCTGGGAACTGGCCGGCGACCAGGCCGGCGCTCTGACGGGCATTGCCCAGGCGATCCGCTCGGCCCTGTCCCGAAATCCCAACGAGATCTTCCTGATCGAAGGCCATACCGATGCCGTGGGCGGGGACGAGGACAATCTGACCCTGTCCGATCGACGGGCGGAGACCGTGGCGACCATCCTGACGGAGCGCTTCCAGATTCCTGCCGAGAACCTGACGACGCAAGGCTACGGCGAACAATACCTGAAAGTGGATACGCAGGCTCCCGAGCGGCAGAACCGCCGTGTGGCGATGCGCCGGATCACACCGCTGCTACAGGGCCAGAACCAGCAGTGAATTTGAGGACCGGGAGGAGAAATCCTTCCGGTTTTCTTTTGAACTCATTCCGGAAGGCCGGCCAAACGCAGGCCTTCCGCGAAGCGGCTCATGGTTTCCTGGCTGAAGGCCATGGCCTCGATGATGGCAGAGATCCTGATCCCGGGATAATGCTTCACCAGTTCGCCGACGCTCTCCCGCGCGCTCTCAAGATCGCCCGCCAGGGCATAGGATGGCGCGAGGGTCCGGTGAACCCAGGTGGCGCTCGGTTTCGCCCGCCATCCCTTCTCCTGCCATAGCGCCGCCTGATCGTATCGCTTTGCGATGAAGTGAGCACAGCCGATGCCCACGTCGCAGTTGAAGGCCATCGGATCGAAGGGGCTGAGCCGCAGAGAGCGCTCGAAATGCTGGATGGCGACCTCCGGGTCGTGCTGGTAGTTGTGCAGCCATCCGCTCCGGTTCCAGGCCCAGGCGGAGTTCGGATCCAGCGCGAGGGCCCGTTCCAGCATCGACCCGGCGCGCTGGTATTCTCTCGTGATCGTCAGGGCGGCGCCGAGCACGGTCAGAATGAACGGATCGTCGTGAGCGATGGCGGCGGCGGCCTGTGCCAGACGCAGGGTCTCGCGCTTGTCTTCCGCGACATTTTTCGACCAGTTGTAGACAATCTTCTGTCCTCGGCACCACGCCGCCAGGGACAGGGCAAGCGGATAGCCCGGATCGAGCAGAAGTGCCTTGTCGATGAGCCGTGTCGCCTCCTTGTTGGCCTCGAATTCCAGCGCCCAGACGTGAGGCAAGGCTCTCATGACGAGGTCATAGGCATCGAGACTCTCAGGGCGTTTGCGCCGCGCCCGCTCGATCTCCGCCGCCCGGATGGAAGGCTGGATCGATCCGACGACGCTGGTGGTGATCTGATCCTGCAGATCGAACACGTCAGCCATCACGCCATCGTAGTGCTCGGCCCAGAGATGCATGCCGCTGATCGCATCGACCAGTTGCGCGGTGATCCGGATTTTCTCGCCAGAGCGCCTGACGCTGCCTTCAAGGACATACCGGACGCCGAGCTCACGCCCGATCTGCTGGACGCTCACGGTCCGGCCTTTATACGCGAAGGTGGAATTGCGGGCGATGACGAAGAATGATCGGAACCGGGACAGGGCCGCGATGATGTCCTCGACGATGCCGTCGGCGAAGTATTCCTGCTCAGGATCCTTGCTGAGATTGACGAAGGGCAGGACGGCAATGGACGGCTTGCCCGGCAGGGAGGCGGTGCGCGCTTCCGATGGCGCCACGGACGGGTCCAATCCGGCCAGAAGGCAATAGACCTTGACGAGTCTCCCGATATTCTTGAAGCGATGCTCCCCGTGATCCTCGAAAGGATACGGCAGCTTGTCCCTCACCTCCTCATGGACTTTTCCGGACAGGCAGATCCCGCCGGGCAGCGCCATCTTCTGCAAGCGCGAGGCGATGTTCACTCCATCCCCGAAGATGTCTCCGTCCTCCTCGACGATGATGTCGCCGAGATTGATCCCGATCCGCAATTGAAGCGGTTTCGTACGCTCTCCGTCGGAAGCCCGGGATACTGCTTCCTGGAGATCGACGGCGCAGCGAACCGCTTCGACGGGACTCGAGAATTCGCACAGGAAACCATCGCCGATCGTTTTCACCAGACGACCATGATGAGAACCGATCTTCGGCTCGATCACTTTCCGCCGCAGATCTCTCAAACGGGCAAGCGTGCCTTCCTCGTCTTTGGACATCAGATCTGAATAGCCCACCACGTCAGCAGCGAGGACAGCAGCGAGACGTCTATGCGCCGTCTTGTCGGAAGAGCTGCTCATGGCCTCTCCAGAACGTCGACGTCGGCACTGATGGGCTACTTCGGAAGGTCAAATCGGGGAACAACCCACCTTCCTACAATCCTTTCAGGATAAAGCCGTACGGCTAATCTGGTTGCGTTCAAACAACGATTGGAATCAGTGAAAATCATCAAGGTCGGGATGATCTTGAGACTTCTTGCAGGACAACCGAATTTTTCCCTGCACATTCGGAAGGACGCGAAATCCCTGCCACGGAATACTGCTTTTATAAGACCTTAGGCCGTGTGGACGGATTGGGTCGAGCATTGGGTGAGTGGATTCCCAAATCAGGCGGGCAATGATTCATGGCAGGTCGGCTTCAGGAGGCGCGACCATGCTGACGGGAATGACGGA
>DASZBB010000117.1:0-2335 GCA_035944695.1 Microvirga sp.
CTCGAGCGGATGTCGGAGCAGTATTCTTCGTATTTCTCGGAGCCGAGCGAGCCGAAGATGCCGCTCTGCATCACTTCCGCAAAGCCGATGATGGCGTTGAGCGGCGTGCGCAGCTCGTGGCTCATGTTGGCGAGGAATTCCGACTTCGCCCGGTTGGCGCTCTCCGCCTGCGCCTTCTGGTCGAGGTAGCGTTCGGCGAGATCGGCGAGCTGATGCGTCTGCGCTTCGAGCTTCTGGCGCGACTGCTTGAGGTCGAGAACCGTGGCGATGAGCTCCTTCTCAGACTCGACGAGGCGGTGCTCGTGACGCTTGAGCGCGGTGATGTCGGTGCCGACGGACACGTAGCCGCCGTCCTTGGTGCGACGCTCGTTGATCTGCAGCCAGCGGCCGTCCTGCAGGCGTGCCTCGAAGGTGCGTGCGCCCACATCCTGCTGCTCGCGGCGCAGGAACTGATGCTGAACTTCCGGCGGACGGCCCAGGGCCATCACTTCCGCATAGGACTTGCCCTGAAGCTGAGCATCGGCCGGCAGCTCGTGCAGCTTCTGGAACTTCGAATTGCAGAGCACGAGATTGTTGTTGGCATCCCACAGCACGAAGGCCTCGGAGATCGCCTCGATGGCATCGTGCAGGCGGGCGTCGGCCTTGGCGGTCTTCTCCTCCAGGCCGCGCTGCTCGGTCACGTCGACCGCGATGCCGACGAGATGGCTGGCCGCGTCGTCCGGATCGTTCATCAGCTCGGCGCGGGCGCGCAGCCACACCCAGTCGCCCGAGATGCTGCGGATGCGGAACTCGTAGTCGACCAGCGAGGTGCTGGCGGAGGCGAGCTGCTCGGCGAGCGTGAAGAGATCCTGATCCTCGGGATGGATCATGGCGTTCACTTCGCCGAAGGACAGGAACTCGTCCTGGCGCTCGTAGCCCAGGAGCTCGTACATGGAGTCGGACCAGTAGATGCGGCCGCGGCCGATATCCCAGTCCCACAATCCGCAGCGGCCGCGGTTGAGCGCGGAATCGATCCTGTCGCGCACCTTCTCGCAGACCTCGTCCGCCGCGCGGGCGCGGTTCGCCTGCATCACATAGGCCACGCCGATGCCGAGCAGAACCATGATCGTGGCGCCGAGCAGCGAGACATGGCCGATGGTCCGTGTCCACCAGCCGGACAGAATGTGCGGCATCGGCTGCACGAGCGCGATCTGGCCGGAGGAGGCGTGCAGCGCACGCACCGTCGCCATGCCCTCGGTCCCGCCGGGAAGCTTGATCGTCATGACGCCGGCGCGATCCGCGAACAGCATCAGGGGCTGCGCCTCGCCCAGGATATCCGTCAGTTTGGCCGGTGCTTCTTCCATCGGCGGATAGACCGCAAGGATCGCGCCGGCCTGATCGACGAGCATGAGCGACCGGTTCTGCGTCAGGGCGCTCGGCGGCATGTCCTTCGCCAGGCGCTCGAGCTGAGCAGCTGCCTGCGCGCGGTCGGCGGGCGCACGGGCGGTGCCGAGCTTCGCGGCCGAGAGCGAGGCGATGATATCGATGTCGTTGATGGCGTCGAAGAGCGTGTCCTTGCGGCCGTCGCGGATCTGGATCCAGGCGCTGCCCGCAAGCGTGACGAGGAACAGGATCAGGAGGGCAGGGACTGCGAGCCTCAGAAGAGGCTCATATTGCTCGAGCCGCCGATATGCCGGGTTCGCGTCTGATCGCGTCACCCCTAGAATCGTACCCGCGCGTGCGGGTACGCATGCGGTCACCGCCCCCGCCATGCGATGCTTCCTCCGGAACCGTTTTCGTCCTGCTTCGGAGGACGTGCCGCATCTCTCCGAATCACTAACAATAGAATCTTGAGCGGGTGATTTGTCTAGTTAGTAGAACCCGAAGGTTAATAAAAAATTTCCCATCCCGCATTCCCTTGGGGAAATCTGGGACAACCGCGTAAATGTTTGTATTTCATGGCTTATTTCGACTGACCGTCGTCCAGCGAACGGCTCACGATGTCGCCTACATCCCGGGAAAGATTGGGCTTTTGAGCGATCGAACGGAGGGCTTGTTCGGCGTGCGATCGGCGGGTGCTTTCCATCATGCGCCACGTGCTGAAAGCGGTCAGAAGACGGGCTGCAAGCTGCGGGTTCAACTCGTCCACGCGCAGAACGATCGAGGCGAGGAAATGGTAGCCTGTGCCGTCGGCGCGGTTGAACTGAACCTGGTTCAGCATGGCGAAGCTGCCGATGAGCGAGCGCACGCGATTGGGATTGGCGATGGAGAAGGCCGGATGCTGCATGAGGCCTTTGACGCGCTCCAGCGTGCCTTCTTCCGGGATCGTCGCCTGCAGGGTGAACCACTTGTCGAG
>DASZBB010000118.1:0-18737 GCA_035944695.1 Microvirga sp.
GCCCCGGCGCAGGCCTCCATGCCGATCAGGCACTGTGGGATATTGGCCAGTCGCTGGGTGATCTGGGAGCGGGAGAGCTTGATGCGCCGCACGATGGCGCCGCGCTCATCCTGACCGACAAGGTGGAAGCTGTTCTTGCCCAGATCGATGCCCAGCGTGGCAATGGTGGCAGAGGAAGAAGACCGTGACATGGGACGTGCTCCTTGCGTGGCTCGAAACCCCACAGCTTACGGGCAAGCAGGGCAGAAGCACGGCCGGACCATCCCATTAGGAGACCTTTCGATCTTTCTTCGAACAGGCAAACGTGTTCGAACAGCATGGTTCAAGCCTTCCGGCTACTCTTCGGCTCCATTCATCTCCGATGGAACCCGGCCCTCGGCGAAGCGATAGCCGATGCCCGACTCGGTCAAGATCAAAACCGGATTGCTCGGGTCCGGCTCCAGCTTCTGGCGCAGCGCCTTCACGTAGACCCGCAGATATTGGGTGTCGTGCTCATGCGCCGGGCCCCAGACCGCGATCAGGATCTGCTTGTGGGTGAGCGCGCGGCCCGCGTGCCGCACCAGGAAGGCGAGCAGCTCGAACTCCTTCGGGGTCAGGCGCACCTCCTCCCCGTCCCTGAGGGCCCGATGGGCCGGGATGTCGATCTCGATGCCGGCCGCCTTCACCACTGGCGTCTCACCCGTGCGCCTCATGAAGTGCCGCATGGCCGTGCGCAAGCGCGCCATCAATTCGCCTATCCCGAACGGCTTGTTGATGAAGTCGTCGGCCCCGAGATCGAGTGCCTCGATCTTCTCCGATTCGCGGTCCCGGGCCGAGAGGATGACGATGGGCACGTCCGACCACTCGCGGATGCGCCGGATCACCTCTTTGCCATCGAGATCGGGCAGCCCAAGGTCGAGAAGAACGACATCGGGAGCATCCGCTGCCACGCGTTTCATGGCTTCCGCGGCGGTCGTCGCCTGGACCACGTCATAGCCGTTGGCAGTCAGGGCCGGGTTCAGGAAGCGGTGGATCGCCGGCTCGTCGTCGACAATCAGAATGCGGGTGGACAGCGTCATGCGGTGGAGGCCTCGTCCCCGACTGGGAGGTGGATGGTGAAGGCGGCGCCACGCCCGTTGCCGGCCGGGCTTGCCACGCTGATGGTGCCGCCATGGGCCTCGATGATGCCTTTAGCGATGGCGAGCCCGAGCCCGGAGCCCTCGCCGCCATCCGCGCCGCCGTTTCGGGCGCGCACGAACTTCTCAAAGACGTGCGGCAGCACATCCGGGGCGATGCCGGGCCCATCATCGGTGATCGCGATCCGAACGGCGTCGCCCTCGCAACGGGCCACGACGGTAACGTGGGCACCCGGACCGGCGTAGCGCACCGCATTGCCGATAATGTTCGACAGGGCTTGGTCGAGCAGGCTCTGGTCGCCGCGGACCAGCGGCAGGTCGGGCGCGGTCTCGACCGTGAAGGTCTGCGGCGCTCCCCGGCGGCGTGCGGCGGCCACGACGCGATCGGCAAGCTCGCCGATGTCGACCCAGGTCGGGTTGATCTCCAGCGCGCCCGCCTCGACGCGGGTCATGGCCAGCAGGTTGCGCACCATGCCGTCGAGATGCTCCGCCTCATCCCGCACCTGGTCGAGGAGATCGCCGCGGGCCTCCGGCGGCAGCCTGTCAGCATACTCGATCAGGCTCGTCGAGGCGCCGAGGATCGAGGCCAGCGGCGTGCGGAAGTCGTGACTGATCGACGCCAGAAGGATATTGCGCACGCGCTCCGTCTCGGCTGCGGTCCTGGCGGCCGCCATCTCGCGCGACAGACGCGCCCGCTCCAACGCCGCCGCCGTCTGCTCGGCAAGCGTGTCGAGCAGCGCACGCCCTTCGTTGTCGACATGAACGCCGTCGGCGGCCGCGGCGACGCCGACGACGCCGATGGGTCCCTGTGCGCCCCGCAGCGGGATGAAGTACCACGGTACGTTCGGCAGCGTGCCGGTATCCGCTCCCGCCGGCTCGTCCTTCTCATAGGCCCAGCGCGCAGCCATCATGGCCCCGACCTCCAGCTCGTCCTCCGGCGGCCAGGCGGCGGCAATCGTGAGGTCGCTCTCCGCGGGGAGGAGGAGAACGCTCGACCGGTGCAGGATCGACTGGATCTCGGACGCCGCGCCCTCCGCTACCGCCTGGGCGGTCGGCAGGGCCGACATCTTGCGGGAGAACTCGAACAGGCGGCGCGTGGCACGCACGCGCTGGGCGGCGACCTGCGCCTGCCGGCGGGACCGCCCGGCTATCGCCGAGGTCAGGACAGCGATAGCCAGGAAGATGAACAGCGCCAGAAGTTCGTGCGGCTGCGCGATGGTGAAGGTGTAGAGTGGGTCGATAAAGAAGAAGTTGTAGGCCAGAAACGACAGCACGGAGGCAAACACCGCCGGCCAGAATCCGTGGGCGACGGCCGCGAACAGGATGGCGAGGATGAACACCATCGAAACGTTCGGAACGGTCACGAACAGCGTCATGAGCAGGCCGATGCCGAGTGCAACCGCTACCGAGAGCGCCGACCAGACGAGCGCGGTCACAATCTCGAGCTGTTGCGGCTTGAGGAGCCCGCCTTCCAGCCACGTCCTGCGTGGCTTCTGCTCCAAGGGTGGCGTGACGACATGCACCGCAATGTCCTCGGCGCAGCAGACCAGATGATGCGGCAGCGAGCGGCCGAACGTCTGGGCCATCCAGCCCCGTTGGGAGCGCCCGATGACGATCTGCGTCACGTTCTCGAAGCGGGCGAAGTGCAGGAGTTCCTGGGTAATGTCGCGCCCGACCAGCGTCTCCGTCTCGGCTCCGAGGCTGTCCGCCAGACGCAGGGCCGATTGGATCTTCCGCCGATCCTTTGCGGGCACCGGCCGGTCCGGCCGCTCGACCGAGACGGCGATCCACGGCGCACCCATCAGGTCGGCCAGTCTCTTGGCATGGCGCACCACGGTCTGGGCTGCCGGATCGGGGCCGACGCAGACCAGGATGCGCTCGCCCGCGGCCCAGGGGCCCTCGATGGCACTACCCTGCATGCGCTCGACGAGATCGGCGTCGATGCGCTCAGCAGCGCGCCTTAAGGTCAGCTCACGCAGGGCCATCAGGTTGCTCGGCCGGAAGAAGTTCTCGACCGCGCGCGTTGCCGTGTCCTGGATGTAGACCTTGCCCTCGGCGAGCCGCTTCAGGAGCTCGTCGGGCGTGATGTCGACGAGGACGACATCGTCGGCCTTCTCGAACACGCTGTCGGGAATGGTCTCGCGCACCCGGACCCGGGCGATGCGCTGGATAACATCGTTGAGGCTCTCCAGATGCTGGACGTTGAGGGTCGTCCAGACGTCAATGCCGGCCGCGAGCAGCTCCTGCACGTCCTGCCACCGCTTCGGGTGGCGGCTGCCCGGCACGTTAGAGTGGGCGTACTCGTCAACGAGCAGAAGCTTCGGGCGGCGGGCCAGGGCGGCATCGAGGTCGAACTCGCTCACCATGCGCCCACGATAGGCGATGCTCTGGCGCGGGATCACTTCCAGCCCGTCCAGGAGCGCCTCGGTCTCCTGGCGCCCATGGGTCTCGACGAGGCCGGCGACGACGTCGACCCCGTCCGCCCTGGCCGCTCTCGCGGCCTGGAGCATGGCGTAGGTCTTGCCCGCGCCCGGGAAGGAGCCCAGGAAGATCTTCAGCCGCCCCCGTCCCTCGCGCTCGGCGAGCGCGAGAAGGGCATCGGGAGAGGCTCTCTGATCTTCAGGCGCCATGGCTTCAGGGTCTCAGGGCATCGAGGGCGAGATTGAGCTTTAGCACATTCACCTTCGGCTGGCCGAACACTCCAAGCATGGGCCGGTCCAGGTTCTGCTCCACAACCCGACGGACCGCCTCCTCCGACAGGTCACGCTCCCGGGCGATCCGGGGCACCTGGATCAGCGCGGCCTCCGGCGAGACGTCCGGGTCGAGGCCCGACCCCGAGGCGGTGACGAGATCAACCGGAAACGCCCCCTCAACGCCCGTGGCCCGCAGGCGCTCGATGTCGTCCTTGACCCGCTCCATCAATTTGGCGCTGGTGGGGCCGTAGTTCGAGCCGGAGGACGCCGCGGCGTCATAGCCCTCGCCCGCCGCTGACGGCCGTGACCAGAAATAGCGAAGGCTGGCGAAGGACTGACCGACGAGCTCCGAGCCGACGACCCGTCCGTTGGCGAGAACGACGGGGCTGCCCGCCGCCTGATGCGGGAAGAGCGTGCCTGCCACCCCGGTCACCGCCAGGGGATAGACGATGCCGGTGAGCAGGGTGAAGCCGACGATCAACGTGAGTGCTGGGCGCAGGATGGGGCCGGTCGCCGGCTTCCGGGCCGCGTTCTGGGCTCCGTTGCGCTCGGTGCGGGGCGCAGCCCCGGCTGGAGAGGGATGAGGGGCACGTGCAAGCTGTGTCATGATCGGAATCCTTGTTTTAAGCCAGCCTCAGCGCGGAGACCGCAAGGTCAATGAGTTTGATGCCGACGAACGGAACGACGAGGCCGCCGAGGCCATAGAGCGCCAGGTTGCGGCGCAGGAGCGAGGCCGCGCCGAGCGGGCGGTAGGCTACCCCTTTGAGGGCGAGCGGGATCAGGGCGATGATGATCAGCGCGTTGAAGATCACCGCCGACAGGATGGCGCTCTCGGGCGTGGAGAGCCCCATCACGTTCAACGCCCCGAGCTGCGGCAGCGCGACCACGAACAGGGCCGGTATGATGGCAAAGTACTTCGCCACGTCGTTGGCAATCGAGAACGTGGTGAGAGAACCGCGCGTCATCAGCAACTGCTTGCCGATGCCGACGACCTCGATGAGCTTGGTGGGGTCGCTGTCGAGGTCGACCATGTTGCCGGCCTCGCGGGCGGCCTGAGTGCCGGACTGCATGGCGACGCCGACATCGGCCTGCGCCAGGGCGGGCGCGTCATTTGTGCCGTCGCCGCACATGGCTACGAGCCGTCCGCTCGCCTGCTCCTTGCGGATGTAGTTGAGCTTGTCCTGCGGGGTGGCCTCGGCGATGAAGTCGTCGACGCCGGCCTCGCCGGCAATCGCCGCCGCGGTGACGGGATTGTCGCCCGTCACCATCACGGTCCGGATGCCCATGCGGCGCAATTGCGCGAAGCGCTCCTTGATCTCGGGCTTGACCACGTCCTTGAGATGGATGACGCCCAGAATGCGCGAGCCGTCGGCAAGGCCGAGCGGGGTGCCGCCCGAGCGGGCGATGCGCTCGACCGCAGCGGTGAAGGCGGCAGGGGCCTGGAAGGGCTGGCGCGGGTTCTCGCCTTGCGCGAACTTGAGCACCGCATCGACCGCGCCCTTGCGCAGCCGCCGTCCGCCCACATCCACGCCCGACAGGCGCGTGGTCGCCGAGAAGGCGATGAACTCGGCACCGGCCGGCCCCACCTCGGGGCTACGCTGACCGTAGCGGTCGGCGGCGAGCGCCAGGATCGAGCGGCCCTCCGCGGTCTCGTCGGCGAGGCTTGAGAGTACGGCCGCCTCCACGATTTCCCGCTCGCTCACGCCCGGCACGGCGATGAACTCCGCCGCCATGCGGTTGCCGAAGGTGATCGTGCCGGTCTTATCGAGGAGAAGCGTGTCGACGTCGCCCGATGCCTCGACCGCACGACCCGACATGGCAAGCACGTTGAACTTGAGCAGACGGTCCATGCCGGCGATGCCGATGGCCGAGAGCAATCCGCCGATGGTGGTCGGGATCAACGTCACGAGCAGGGCCACCAGCACCGGAACGCTCAAATCCGCACCGGAATAGGCCCCGAGACCCGCCAGCGTCACAACCGCGACCAGGAACACGATGGTCATGCCGACGAGCAGGATGTTGAGCGCGATCTCGTTCGGGGTCTTCTGGCGCTCGGCACCCTCGACCAGCGCGATCATGCGGTCGAGGAAGCTGGATCCGGCACCCGCGGTGATCTTCACCACGAGCCAGTCCGACACGACCGTGGTGCCGCCGGTCACGGCTGAGCGGTCGCCGCCCGACTCGCGGATGACGGGAGCGCTCTCGCCGGTGATAGCCGCCTCGTTGACCGAGGCGATGCCCTCGATCACCTCGCCGTCGCTCGGGATCAGGTCGCCGGCTTCGACGAGGACGACGTCGCCGACCTCCAGCTCGATGGCCGGCACCAGCTTGTGCAGCTCCTTGCGTTCCGGATCGTAGAGCCACTTGGCCATGGTCTCGGTGCGCGAGCGGCGCAGGGTGTCGGCCTGGGCGCGGCCCCGGCCTTCGGCCACGGCCTCGGCGAGGTTCGCGAACAGCACCGTGAACCAGAGCCAGGCGGCGATCTGGCCGCTGAACCAGGCCGGCGCGCCGGCAATCAGGTCTCGCACGAACAGCACGGTGACGAGAAGCGCCACGATCTCGGTGACGAAGATCACCGGATTGCGCACGAGCTGGCGCGGATCGAGCTTGCGGAAGGCGTCGCCGAAGGCGCGTCCGATCAGGTCGCCGCTGATGGCGGGGCTGGCATGGGATTGGTGTTTCGACATGATGATGGTCTCCAGGCCCTTAGAACGTTATCCTGGCGAGCATCATGAAGTGCTCGACGATGGGTCCGAGGGCGAGAGCGGGGAAGAATTGCAGGCCGCCGAAGATGAGGATCACGCCCGCCAGCAGGCCGATGAAGAGAGGGCCGTGGGTCGGGAACGTGCCCTGCGAGGCGGCCAGCCGCGGCTTGGCGACGAGCGCGCCGGCGACCATCATGACGGGCACGATGATGGCGAAGCGGCCGAACAACATCGAGAGGCCAATGGTGGTGTTGTACCAGGGCGTGTTGGCGTTGAACCCGGCGAAGGCCGAGCCGTTGTTGCCCGCGCCCGAGGTGAACGCGTAAAGGATCTCGCTCAAGCCGTGCGGGCCGGCGTCCTGAATGCTGGCGAGCGTCCCCGGAAGGATCGCCGAGACTGCCGTGAAGCCGAGGATGAACAGCGGCATGACCAGGACGGCGAGCATCGCCATCTTGACCTCCTTGGCCTCGATCTTCTTGCCGAGATATTCCGGCGTGCGGCCCACCATCAGGCCGGCGATGAAGACCGACAGGATGGTGAAGAGCAGGATGCCGTAGAGGCCCGAGCCCACGCCGCCGGGTAGAATCTCGCCCAGTTGCATCAGGAACATCGGCACAAGGCCGCCGAGCGGCGTGAAGCTGTCGTGCATGGCGTTGACAGCACCGTTTGAAGCACCGGTGGTGAACACGGCCCAGACGCTCGACATGATCTCGCCGAAGCGGACTTCCTTGCCCTCCATGTTGCCGCCAATGACGCCAAGCGATTGGATGATCGGGTTGCCTGCGCTCTCGAGAGCATAGACGATGCCGCAGCCGACGAGGAGGAACAGTGCCATGACGGCGAGCAATGCAGCGCCCTCGCGCTCGCGGCGGATCATGCGGCCGAAGGTGATGGCGAGTGCGAGCGGGATCACCACAATGGCCCAAATTTGGAGCCAGTTGGTCCAGTAGGTCGGGTTCTCCAGCGGATGGGCCGAGTTGACGTTGAAGAAGCCGCCGCCGTTGGTGCCGAGCTGCTTGATCGCAACCTGGCTGGCTGCCGGACCGACCGCGATCACCTGCTGCGCGCCTTCGAGCGTCTGCGCCGCAAACGAGCCGTCCAGCGTCTGCGGCACGCCAAGCCAGACGAGGGCAAGTGCCACAACGAGCGCGAGGGGCAGCAGGAGATAGAGGGTGGAGCGGGTGAGATCGACCCAGAAATTGCCGACGGTTTGGGCTGTTGAGCGGGCGAACGCCCGGGTCAGGGCGATGGCCACGGCGATGCCGGTGGCGGCGGAGACGAAGTTCTGCGTCGTCAGCCCAGCCATCTGGGCGAAGTGCGTGAGCGTGGTCTCGCCGCCATAGGCCTGCCAGTTGGTATTGGTGGTGAAGGACACAGCGGTGTTGAAGGCGAGCGCTGGCTCAACGCCGACAAAGCCCTGCGGATTGATCAACAGGACGCCCTGCAACCGCAGGATCGCGTAAAGGAGCGCGAAGCCCGCAGCGTTGAAGGCGAGCACCGCGAAGGTGTATCCGAGCCAGCCCTGCTCGCGGCTCTCGTTGATGCCGGCGAGCCGGTAGAAGCCGATTTCTACGGGTTTGAGGAAGGTGACACGGCCTTCGAACACGGCCGCCGCAAAGCGGCCGAGAGGCCATGCGGTGAGCACCGCAACGGGCACGAAGATGATGATCTGAAACCAACCGGCAAGCGTCATGGCGGCCTCCCTTTAGAACCGTTCGGGCCGCAGGAGGGCCACGACGAGGTAGACGGCGACGCCCGCCGCGACCAGCCCGCCCAGGACGAGATCGAGTGACATGGATGAACTCCGTGGATTAAAGCCGCTCAACCGAGCGCGCGTAGGTGGTCATCAGGCCGAAGAAGGCCAAGCCCATCCCGAGAAAAACGATATCGAGCATCTTGATTGACCTCTTGGATGCAAAGCCAAGGCGTGCGGCGAGCCGGACACCTTGCGGGACCTAGAGGCTATGGCGGCGCAGCATCAAAATTCGATGCGGAATGCAGGTCGGAAAAATAAAGAAGAAATAAAGAAGCCTAGAGCAGACGCACCGTCGTTGTATGGACATCGTCTAAGGTCCGCATAGGGTCTTGGTCGTGTAAAAACGCTTTGGCAGAAGACTGGTAACGGTTGTTCACGCTCCAAAGCCCCTCAACATCATCGGTAAGTGCGAGCTGGTTGAATATCGGCGGTATGAAGGCTTCCATCGCCTCTGAGGCGAGCGTCGGGCGCCTCAAGGACGTGCTGGCACGAGCAAAACCCGGCTCCTATGCCCTGAGGGCGGTCATCAGCGGCTGGATGCCCAGGATGTTGAGCACCCGCGTCAGGTTGTAGGCCAGCACGTGCAGGGCCATCTCGCCCCTCACCTTCGGCAGCCGCTTCATCAGGAAGTGGGTAGCGCCCATGCGCAGCTTGATCGTGCCGAACGGGTGCTCGACCACCTCCCGCCGCTGGCGCATGGCCTGCGGGTTCAGATCCAGCCGGCGCTGCACCGCCTCCAGCACCGCCTCGTGTTCCCAGCGCGTGATCCGCCGCTGCGGACCCGTGGTGCAACGGCTCTTGAGCGGGCAGCCGTGGCAAGCCATGGTCCAGTAGCGTCGCAGCGTCAGCCCACGCTCCACGTTGCTGTAGTAGTACCTGAGCTTCTCGCCCGCCGGGCAGCGGTAGGCGTCCTCCTCGGGCAGGTAGACGAAGTCCTGCTTGCCAAAGCATCCGTCGGACTTGGCGCCTGAGGTCATCGGCTTGGGCAAGGTGACGCCAGCCTGGTCGCAGGCCAGGATCTCCTCACTATCCCAGTAACCACGGTCAGCGACCGCATCGAGTTGGTCCACCTCCAGAACAGCTTTGGCCTCCTTGCCCATCGCGGAAAGCTGGGCGCGATCGCAGCCGTCGTTGATCACCTCATGCGCCACAATGAGATGGTGCTCGGTCTCGACCGCTCCCTGCACGGTGTAGCCCACCACCCCGGAGCCACGGCCGCTGGTGGCCATGGAGCGTGCATCCGGGTCCGTCAATGAGATCTGCTGGTCGGGAGAGGCCCGCATCTGCGCTTCAAGCTCAGCCAGGTGCTGCATCCCCTGCTCGAGCCGGGCGATCTTCTCTTTGAGCCGGGTAGTTCGGGCGGCCAGGGCCTCTGTCGGGTCATGGCGATCGGCGGTGTCGAGCTGCTGGAGATAACGCGCCACGCTCTCCTCGATCTGCGCCCGGCGGCGCTCGACCTTGGCCCGGGTGAAGTTCTTATCGCGGTTGTTCACGGCCTTGAACTTGGAGCCATCAATGGCCACGCTGGCCGTGTTCAGCAGGCCCAGCTTGCGGCAGAGGGTGACGAACTGGGCGCAGACCTGCCGGATGGCCCGGCCGCTGTCCCTGCGGAAGTTGGCGATGGTCTTGTGATCCGGCATCAGCCGGCCGGTCAGCCACATCAGCTCGACTCAGCCACATCAGCTCGACATTGCGGGCCGCCTCGCGCTCCAAGCGCCGGCTCGACTGCACCCGGTTGAGATAGCCGTAGATGTACAGCTTGAGCAAAACCGCAGGATGGTAAGACGGGCGTCCGGTGGCTTCGGGCACGACACCGTCAAAGCCAAGCGCCCTCAGATCGAGCGCATCCACGAACGCATCGATGACACGCACTGGGTTGTTCTCACCGATCCAGTCGTCCAGGCTCTCGGAAAACAGGGTGGTCTGGCTGCGATCCACGCCTTCAACAAAGCGTCTCATCGGATCCCCCCAAACAAGGCTGGGCTATCCTACCACTGCCTGTCCTGTCCCGCTGCCAGCGTTTTACACAACCAGGGTCAACTCCGGAAGAAAACAGGGCTACTCTAAACGTCCGCTCTGCCCTCCCAACCAGACTAACGAATCTGCACTTTTTGTGGGTGAGGCAGACCATTGGGTCATTTCAGGACAAGTCTGAGGTAAACTCGAAAAACAAGTGCATACGCGACGAGTGGTTAGCGGAAACCGTGAGGCATCCTTTGCCACCCTCTACAGCAGATGCGTGCGTCTACATAGGATGCTCTAATTCGGCGAGGTGCTTCCTCAATGTGCGCATCAGCCCGCCTTACCCCTGAGGCAGGCTTTTCGCTATGAAATTTGGTGCTGTTGTACGCCTATCGGGCTGCTCGTATGATTGGCCCTGCTCCATAACGTTCCGTGCCGTGAAAACGGTCTTACAGCACGTCTCACAAACCATTCCTAGGGGTTGCGTGAGAGCCTCAGTACGGTAAGGCCACCTTCCCCCACATTCTCTTCGCGGCGTTGCCATCCCAAGCGCTCATAGAAGGCGCGCTTTTCCGGTAGAGCGCAGAGATAAACGAGATCGGCCCCACTCTCGAATGCGCCCTGCGCGGCCTTCCGGACCAGCGCTGACGCAACCCCTCGGTGCCGGTGCTCGGGATCGACCCAAACTGCGGCCACCCAGGGGGTATATTCGGGTCGCTCCTCAAGATCCGAGGGGATCACAGACGCCGTTCCCAGGAACTCGCCCCTCTCATGAGCCACCGCGGCAAAGGGCACGGCTGTTCCGTCCAGGCTCTCCGCAACGCGGCCTTCGATATAGTGGAGCGGATATCCCTTCCCCTGCCACCAAGCGCGCCAGATGCGATTGGCAACGACTTTGGCAAACCCTGGATGCTCCCGAAGATCGGAAACAACAAAAGAACCCTGTGGCGAACTCATCCTACAATGTCCGTTCCGCGAAAAACTCATCCCCACCGTTTGGCCATCCAGATCCTGTCGTGACCGGGTGGGCAATCCTTCAGTCGACCAATCTCGGCATAGCCCTGTTTCTCATAGAACCCGGCTGCTTGGAACGTCGATGTTGTCAGCTGCGCGCCGATCGCGCCATGCATCCGGGCTGTCTCCTCCGCCAAGGCCAGCAGGCGGGAGCCGTACCCCTGCCCGCGCAAAGCTTCATCCACCCAGAAGTGGTCAACCTGAAGCCAGCACAAGGCGATATGGACCCCGGATGCCCCCGCGCACCTGGTTGGCGTCGTCTCGCACGAGCAGGGTTAGAGGGATCCATGGCAAGGGGCCAGTCTGCTCGATCGTATGAGCCCGCAGACCAGCCGTCACATCGTCTGCGCCGAGAGGGCTGGCTTCCTCAAGAACCTCGATCTGCATGTGATGGCCTTCTTCAGCGGCGGTACTACAGCCTCTCTAGACAATGACATACATTCCAAAATGGGTGTTGCGCGTGTTTTCCGGACTTTTGTGTCACGTGTACACGAGGCGAGCGAGATTTCACCGACCCTCTGCCTCTATGAGACCCATACCCGCAGGGGCCCAATACTTTCGAATCCGGATCGGTGCGCGGCAGCCAGCTCAGGGCCCCGTTCATAGCCGACCAAGCGTAAGCCCGGGAACCGTTCAGCGGCTTGGTCAATCAGCCCCTGCCAGACAATCGTGAGGTCAGCACCTCGGGCGAAGAGGTTCGAGACACCGACGACGCCCGCTCCACGGTTCAGGATACCTCCGCCAATAATCTTTCCCTCTGCCCGTATCGCGGCGACGATGATCTCGGGATCAGCCAGCAATGAGGCTCGGAATATCCGCTGTTCAATGCCGTCAGGATAGGGATCGTCACCTGCCCAGGCTTGCTCCCAAGCGGCCAATTCCAGCTCGCTTGTCACCTGCGTCCGGCGATAATCCCGGGCGAGAAGCCCATGCTTCGTATTCGGTGGGCTCAAACTGATCCACTCCGCCTCAAAGGCGGTTCTAAAGCCGAAAGCCTGGAGATCAAGGCAGTGGAAGCTATCCTTGACGGCCCAAACTCCATTCCACGGGATCTCAAGCAAGGACGCTATGGCGGCCGTCTGAGCTAAGGTATTCTCCGGGCCAGCGACTGTTACAGCATCAGGGTAGAACCGAGGTGTTCCCTGGCGATTCAGCCACAGTGTCTCCTGGAACTCTCCAGGACGCCCATGAGCCCGGCATACGGCATCACACCACAGGGCGTTGTTGCGAGCAGCTCGTTCTACGATCCCGTGTGACATGATGAGAGCCGTTACTCTTGAGGTCGCTGGTCAATCAGAGCAAGCCGCGACACAATTGTCCTGGCCGGCAAAATGGTACCGGGAGCCAGAACGGCATTAGCGCCGATCCGGCAGCCATCTCCTACGATAGCTCCGAACTTCACGGCACCTGTCTCGATCACTGTACCTTCATAGAGGATCGCAATCGTAGGGTCAGCAAGCTCATTGCGATGGTTGGCAATAATTGAGCCTGCCTCTAGGTTTACGTCTGCTCCCAGAATGCTGTCTCCGACAAAGTTGAAGTGGGCCAGTCGCGATCCGGCGAACAGGAAGGAGGACTTGAGTTCGGAGCCGGGACCGATGATGCAGTTCCTGGCGAGCCAGCACCCCCCGCGTACCAAAGATCCAGCAGCCAGGAAGCAGCCAGGGCCGACGATCGCCGGCCCCTTGAGTGCTGCGCCACTCTCAATGGTTGCAGTGCGGTGGACTGCTACGTTTCCGGAGACCGCATACTCTGTATCGAGTCCGGTTAGGAGTTGCTCGATGGCTTGAATGGCCTGCGCCGTCAACTCCCAAGGCATCCACGAAGAGAAGGCCACAAGGGGTGTCTTGGCGAAATCCGCAATATGGTCAGCAATGAAATGCATCAACAGTTCTATAAGTGATCGCTCCGGAATGTCGCCCGAGATCCGATGTCAGATCAGGGTTTTTGCCATGGACCGGCAGGAGCTGTTGGCTGGCGCAATTTCCTCCTGATAACCCAGAGACTGATAGAACTTGCGGGCCGTCTTAGTGCTGTTGAGGGTGCAGCGGTCAAGACCCAGCTCACGGGCCTGAGCCTCCAGCCGGCTGATCAGGGCCTTGCTGACACCTTGGAACCGCGCATCCGGCGAAACATAGTTTAAGAGGATCTCCCCCGTCTTCGTCATGGCAGCCACACCGAGGATCGCCGCACCGTCAGTGGCAACCAGAACGAGGTTCTGAGGATGGCTGATCCAGGCTGCCACGGTCTCCGGGGTCTTGTTGGAAAGCCAGTCAGCCAGTTTGGCTGCATCTCCGTTGTGGTCGGCTTGGCAGAGCTCCTGGATGGAACGACGCAGCACCGTACTAGCCTGCTGCGCGTCCTCGGTCCGGGCTATCCTGATTTCCATGTGCACGCCCTGCCTGCCTCGTCTCTAGGCTCTATGCTGCCCTAAGGCAGGCCCTCCATAAAGAGGCATCTCAGAAATTGCTTCACTCCCCAGCTCCCGTTCAATGCGAGGGATGAAACCTCGCACGGGAGCAGCGTGGGACACAATCTTACAGTCCGACCAGCCACGGCCGATGACACAGATTTCCTCTTTGCCTTTGTCTCGGGCCTCATCAACGACCATCTCCCGGGACAGGCTCCATGGACCTCGGCTGAGCGACTTCTCCAGGACGGCTTTGGGACAGATCCTCTCTACGAGGCCCTGATCGCTGAACGGGACGGAGAGCCGATCGAGTTCACCCCCTTCTTCCGTGGCTATGCCGGATGGTGGGGCAGCCCTATGGGCATTGTGCATGCTCTCTATGTTGTCCCCCATGCCCGCGGGACAGGCGCAGCTCGTGCACTGATGGCCTGTGTGGCTCGCAGCGCCTGCGAACGTGGGTGGATCCGAATCGAGCTCTTTGTCGAAGAGGGCCGCCCTGCGATCCGGTTCTACGAGGCCATTGGAATGCGGGATCTAGAGCATCGGCATTACCGTCTGGATGGATCTGATCTCATTTCGCTGGCCGACGAAGTTCCTCCCAGTGACGGCTCCTAAAGCGCCGTTCGACGACCGGGCTTGGCGGAATTACGCTGAACCTGTAGGTCAATATTTGTCATTCCGGGTGGCCCATAAGCCAACCAAGACACCGACAGGAAGGATGCAGCCAAAGAAGAGCTCCGCCGCGATATCCAATACAACGAAGGGATTGTACCATCGGAGGGTGACCGGCGTAGGGTTTCTTCTGCCGATGTAAATGACCCCGGATTCAATCGTCTGAGCGACCGAGACCACCGTATAAATGATTGGCAGACAAAGCAGGCCGACAAAGAGCCATAGCTTTATGTTCTCGGAGAGAGATGACGGCTGTGGCTCATGAGTGTCCATGAATTGCTAGAGGGTTCCGGCCATCGTGTGTGAGCAGGACTGGTTGTATCGAACGACCCGCTCCTTGATGGACCGCCTCTGAATACCGCGTTCCTTGGCGTCTCTTGCCAGTCTGGCCTCGCGCTCACGAAACGCGTCCCGGCATTCCGGAGCGTTCGTTTGCCTCCACTGCTCGATTGCGATGTCTCTCTTAATCTGTTCCCGCATGTTGTAGCACATGCCGTAATCGAGCTTGTCGCCCGGTTTATGGGACAGAAGATAGGCGGTCAGCGCATCCGGAAATTGCCGTAATGCGCCCAGGCTTTTCACGAATTCGATTTGTTTTCTCGTGCACTCCCAAGAATGCTTCCTGGCAGCCTCGTCGCGCTTTTGCGCGAGAGCGGACACCGCAGAAAGCGGCAGGAGTACCGACAGAAGGAGGAGAACCGGCCATGAACGATGTGTCATGGTGATCAATTTATCAAGAAGTTGTGAGACTATAAAGTGCATTAAACATGGGCAGTCAGGCGGAGGCCTCGACGCATTGCCGGATCGTGGCGAGGTCCTGCTTTGCCACGCCGCGCTGGTCCAAGTCACGGAGCTGGATGCCGTGCTGCTCCATGATACTCCGCACAATAGGGCTCCCGGTGGACTATCCCGAAGCAAATGAGATATGGCGAACTATACGAGACAGGCGCTGTGCTACCCGCGGTTGCAGCAATTTGGCGCTAGAGAACCTTTACGGGCTGGCGTTCCATAGGGCCCATTCTGCAAAAAAGCCCATCGCCTTTCAAGTTGCCATCAACCTTCCAGCAGGAGCGTTCTTACAGTCTCCCACGCGTCTCTGTTCTCCGCGACGAGCAAGCCAGGGTGCTGATCGGATGGACGGTATTCCGAGCCATCAAGGCGAGCGACATGCCCTCCGGCTTCCTCGACCAGGAGAGCTCCAGGAGCGTGGTCCCACGGGAGGAGGCGCCAGAACATCAGGAAGTGCTGAGAGCCTGTGACGACAGCGGGATAGTCGACGCCTGCGCACTTTGCACCTGGAAGGACTGCTCCGAACCGTGAGGAGCGTGCTTCGACCTGGTTCTTCAATGCCTCTGGAAGAAACCGCGTGAGGACCGATCCACGCCATGCCTCAGGAGGCAAGGAGGTTGGTGCCGTTTGAACCCTTGCACCGTCAATGAATGCGCCGTCTCCACGAGCTGCAACGGCAAGCTGACCGCTCAAAGGGTTGAGGAGCCAGGACGCGACCACCTGCCCTTGTCGCAGGAGGGCGATCATCATAGAAAACTCTGAACTGCCCGCAACGAAGTTTGCTGTTCCATCGAGGGGGTCGACAAGCCAGACATCGCCATGGTCCAGCCCGTCCATCAGCGAAGGCGTCTCTGCGGTGGCTTCCTCACCGACAACTCGGGATCCAGGCAGGAGGGCGGTCAATAGAGGGGAAATGATGCGCTCGGCCTCCTGATCAGCAACTGTCACGACCTCGCCAGGAGTCTTTTGTTCGACCTGGCCGTCCCGTAGTTTTTGAAACCTTGGCACAATCGCCTCGGCAGCGGCAAAATGCATGATCACCGCAACCTCTTCCATCATCGCAGAGCGCACACACCTCTCCTCTCGACTTAGCCCTCGATGGCTTCCGACAGGACCTATAGGCAGTCAAGCCTTCCATTAGGCCCGTTTCGCGAAATCGGATGAAGGTAGAGAATGGCCGGTGACAAACATTATCGGACCTGGATATCGGCGCACCAAGGTAAAGGCAGCTCGCCGGTTCGACGTCAGGAAATTGCTACTCCGGTTCGATGGCATCGCCCGAGGCGTCAAAGACATGGATGGCCTCCACGGGCGCGCCGAGATCCACGTGTGATCCCCGCTCGACCCTGACTGTTCGCGGAAGCTTGGCGATGATCTGATCGGGGCTCGCTTCGGTCTCGACATAGACCAGCTGCACCTCGCCGAGTTGTTCCACGACCCTCACGCGTCCCGAGAACAGGGCTTCTTCCGGCTCGCACATCGAGAGGTCTTCAGGACGAACGCCGAGGCTGCCATCCGCGCCCTTGCTGGTGGTCCCGGCGTGCCTGAGCGTCCGAACCGTGGTCCCGGTCTTCAGGGTAACGTGGCCGCTATCGCCGAGCCGGCATGAAACGATGTTCATTGCGGGCGAGCCGATGAACTTGGCGACGAACAGGTTGCGTGGCGCTGAATAGAGCTCCATGGGGCTGCCGACCTGTTCGATGCGACCGCCGTTTAGCACGACGATGCGGTCCGCGAGCGTCATCGCCTCGACTTGGTCGTGCGTGACGTAGATCATCGTGGTGGACGGCATGCGTTCGTGTAGGCCGGCGATTTCGATCCGCGTCGCGACACGCAACGAGGCGTCGAGGTTCGACAGGGGCTCGTCGAACAGGAAGACCTTGGGATCACGCACGATGGCCCGACCAATGGCCACGCGCTGGCGCTGCCCACCGGACAGCTGCTTCGGCAACCGGTCGAGGTAGCCTTCGATCTGCAGCATCCTGGCGGCTTGGAGGATCCGCTCGCGAACCGTGTCCTTGCGCGTCTTCGCGAGGCTTAGGCCGAAGGCCATGTTCTCATAAACGGTCATGTGCGGGTAGAGCGCGTAGGACTGGAACACCATCGCGATGCCGCGCTGGGACGGAGCGAGATGATTCACGATCTGCCCGTCGAAGGCCAGCGTTCCCGAGGTGATGTCCTCCAGCCCTGCGATCAACCGCAGGAGCGTCGACTTCCCGCACCCGGAGGGACCGACGAAGACAACGAACTCGCCGGACCGGATCTCCAGATCGATGCCGTGCAGCACCTCCACCTTGCCATAGCTCTTTCGGATGTCTTTGAGGTTCAAACCGGTCATAGGATGGATTGCCTCACTTCATCCGCCCGAGGAACGCACCCATGCCATCCAGCACGATGCGCGTCCCCTCGACGCGTCCAGAGAAATCCGCGCCATGAACCGGTTCGACAGCGCCGCCGGCTGGCAGATCCCAGGTCGCCAGCGAAGCTCCAAGGTTGAACGCGCAAAGGATCTCCTCGCCTTCCCAGCGCCGCCTGAAGGCGATGATGTCCGCAGGAGCATGCAGGAACTCGATCGACCCCTTTACGAGCGCGGGATGACTGCGCCTCAGGTCCAGGAACCGCCTGTAGTGCGCAAGGACTGAACCACGGTTGTCTGACTGGACATCGACGGCCTTCGGCAAATGATCCACTTGGACCGGAAGCCAGGGCCGCCCTTGGCTTCCGGTCGTGAAGCCGCCATAAATGTCGTCACGTTCCCACACCATGGGCGTGCGGGCTCCGTCGCGGCCCTTGGACTTGGGCCAGAGACGAATGCCGTAGGGGTCGACGAGGTCCTCGAACGCCAGCTCCGCCTCCGTGAGCCCCAGCTCCTCTCCCTGGTAGAGGCAAACCGATCCTCGCAGCGACAGCAGGAGCGACGCCATGACTTTGGCGAGGCGGGCCTGGTCCGGCGCGTGGCCGTGCCAGCGGCTGACGTGCCGCACCACGTCATGGTTGGAGAACGCCCAGCACGGCCAGCCGTCCTTCGCCGCCTCCTCGAAGCGCTGGACACGCGTCCGGAAGAACTCCGCCGAGAACTCCGCGCTCAGGAAGTCGAAGGTGTAGGCCATGTGGAGCTTGTCGTTGCCGCTCGTGTAGAGCGCCATGAGCTCCAACGACCGTGGACCATACCCGATCTCGCCGACAGTGGCGGATCCTGGATAACGGTCCAACAGCGAGCGCAGCCGCTGCAAGAAGCCGACGGTCTCGGGCCGGTTCTTATCGTAGAGATGGTTCTGGTAGTGATAGGGCTCGATGAGCTTCGACTCCTCGATGAACTCGGCCGGCGGGTTCGAGCGAAGCTCGCTGTCGTGGAAATAGAAGTTCGTCGTGTCGAGCCGGAAGCCGTCGACGCCCCTGTCAAGCCAGAATCTCACGCTGTCGAGAAGCGCGTCCTGCACCTCCGGATTGTGCAAGTTGAGATCCGGCTGCTCGGCCAGGAAGTTATGCAGGTAGTACTGGCGCCGGTTGGTGTCCCACTGCCATGAGGTTCCGCCGAAGACGGAGAGCCAGTTGTTGGGCGGTGTCCCGTCCGACTTCGCGTCGGCCCAGACGAACCAGTCGGCTTTTGGGTTGTCACGG
>DASZBB010000119.1:0-13329 GCA_035944695.1 Microvirga sp.
CCGAGGCGGAGCAGGCGCCGACAAGCGGCATCGTGGACGTTTTCAGCTACGGCCGTCTGAAGCCCGGCATCATCCCGCTCTGGGTGGGGGAGGGCGACCTGCCGACGCCGTCCTTCATCTGCGAGGCGGCCGCCCAATCGCTCGCGAAGGGCGAGACCTTCTACACCTACCAGCGCGGCATCCCGGAGCTGCGTCAGGCGATCGCCGGCTACCATGAGCGGGTCTACGGCAGGATGTTCGATCCGGAGAGCTTCTTCGTGACATCCGGCGGCATGCCCGCGATGCAACTCGCCTTCCGCATGCTGGCGGGCAATGGCGACGAGGTGCTGGTTCCGACGCCCGCGTGGCCGAACTTCGCCGGCGCGATCACCATTGCCGGCGCGCGCGCCGTTGCCGTGCCGATGATGATCGATGCACGGGGCTGGCATCTCGATTTCGAACGGATCGAGAAGGCGATCACGCCGCGCACCCGCGTGCTCGTCATCAACTCGCCCTCGAACCCCACTGGGTGGGTTGCGAGCCATGCGGATCTTCGCGCCGCGCTCGATCTCGCCCGCCGGCACGGGCTCTGGATCGTAGCGGACGAGATCTACGGCCGCTTCATCCACGATCCGGCGCTCGCCGTCGAGGGACGGGCGCCGTCCTTCCGCGATGTGATGGCACCCGAGGACAAGATCCTCTTCATCCAGACCTTCTCCAAGAACTGGGCCATGACCGGATGGCGACTCGGCTGGCTCGAAGCGCCGCCGGCCATGGGGCAGGTGATCGAGAACCTGGTGCAATACCAGACCTCCGGCACACCGGTCTTCATCCAGCGCGCAGGCGTTGCCGCCATCGAGCAGGGGGAGAGTTTCCTGGCCGATCAGATCGCCAAGGCACGCCATGGCCGGGAGATCGTCGGTCGGCTGTCTCAAACCGGCCTCGTGGAGCTGCCGCCGCCGAGCGGCGCCTTCTATGCCTTCCTGAAGATCATGGGCGCGACGAGCGCGAAAGACATTGCCTTCCGGCTCATCGACGAGGCCAATGTGGGCCTCGCGCCGGGCTCCGCCTTCGGCGATGCGGGCGAGGGCTACCTGCGTCTGTGCTACCTGCGCAAGTCCGAGGACGTGGAGGAAGCAGTCCGCCGCATCAGCGAAGCCCTGCCGAGGCTCGTGGCCTGAGAGCGCGACCTCGTCTAGGGCGGCGGGATCACGCCCTTCTTCAGGATGAAGCAGCCGTAGAACCGACGCTCGCCCGTCGCCACGACGGCATAGGCCTTCTTCGCACGCTCGTAGAACGCAAAACGCTCGACCGAACCCATCGGCCAGGTATCACGCCCGGCATCGCGCTTGGCAACGGCATCGATCTCGGCCTGAGCCTCCTGCTGAATGGCCGGGAGTTGGTCGGGGTTGCCGACCACTTCCATGCGCTCTGCAGGGCTGTCGACGAAGCTGTCGAGGGGCATCAGCGAGAGGACGGCCCGGATCGCCTGGGGCGAGCCGATGTTGTCCATGCGGATCAGCCGGCCGTAGGTCGTCTGGCGCGCGATGGAATCGGCGGGGAAGTTGGCATCGCAGATCACGAGATCGTCGCCATGGCCCATGGCCTGGAGCACATACAGCAGATCGGCATTGAGCGCCGGGTCGATTCCGTGCAGCACCGTTTCCTCCATGTCATGATTGATGCACGCAATCTCAGCAGGCTTTCGGACGCCATGCAATGCCGAGCTTCGGCTGAAATGTTCCGGCAGTCCGCCACCGCATGGCTTGTGCGCACCCTCGGCATTTGACGCACCGGCGAAGGACGTTCAAGAGCAGAATCGTGATGCGTCTCGTTCTCGCCCATCTCACCCAGATCCTGGTTGCCGCACTTGGCGGCGTCGTCTTCCACTGGCTCGGCGTTCCGGCGGCTTGGCTGTCCGGTTCGGCGATCGCCGCCACGCTGTGGGGGCTGACCGGCTGGGCCGTTCCTTTGCCGAGGGCGCTTGCCGATGCCGCCATGCTGATCTCGGGCGCGGCCATGGGCGCAGCGGTCACGCCCGCCGCCATCGCTGCGATGGGCCGCTATCCCGGCAGCCTCATCCTGCTGGTCATCGGCGTCATGGCGATCTCGGCTGCCTCGACCGCATGGCTCGTGCGCATGTCGGGTTGGCGCAAGGCCGATGCGGTGCTGGCCTCGGTGCCCGGCGCCCTCTCGACGGTCCTGGCGGTGGCGGCCGACCGGAAGGCGGAGGTGGCCTCCATCGCCATCGTGCAGAACTTCCGCCTTTTCGTGCTGATTGCGCTCCTGCCGAGCCTCGTCGTTCTGACCGGGGGCGGGGGCAATGTCGGCGCGCTGATCGGGGAGGGGCTTCCCGTCGAGAGCCCCGAAGGCATGGCGTTCATTCTGCTCGGTGGCCTCCTGCTGGGGATGCTGTTCACCCGCCTGAAGGTGGCCGCTCCCATCCTGCTCGGCGCGACCGTGGTCAGTTCCGTCAGCCACGGCACGGAATGGGTGACAGGCGTCATCCCACCGGTGATCGCCACGGGCGGTCTCGTGCTCATCGGCCTCTTCATCGCCGAGCGGTTCCGCAATCTCCAGCGCTCAACCCTGAAGCGGGCGCTGGTGGCGGCGCTCGGCTCCTTCACGGTCGGCATGGGGGTGGCCGCACTCTTCGCAGGTGCCGCGGCCTGGCTCGCGGGCGTGAGCTTCGCCAACGGTCTCGTGGCCTTCGCGCCGGGCGGGCTCGAGGCCATGACCGTCCTGGCCCTGATCCTCGGCCTCGACCCGCTTTATGTGGGCATCCATCACCTCGTGCGTTTTTTGGGGATCGGCCTAGTGCTGCCGTTCCTCATCGGCTGGCTGCAGCGCGGGCGGCCGGAGGCTGCAGAATGAGGCCTAGGATCGCTCGCCTCGCAGACGCTCGACCGCTTCCATGCGTGGTTTGGCGGTCTCCCAGAGGTGTTTGGTAACGGCCGCGACAAGGGCCTCTGTCAGCAGGAGAAGGCCCGCCGAGGAATCCCAGTTGGACGGCGCCACGATGTGAGCCGGCAGGACGTGCCGGGCAACGCGGGCGATGGGGGAGAGCCAGGGATCGGTGAGAAGAACGATCGTTGCGCCCTGCTTCGCCGCCGTCTCGCACAGAGCTGTCACGTCCTCCTGATAGCGCCGGATGTCGAAGGCGACGATCACGTCCCTGCGCCCGATCTCGATCATCCGGTCCCGCCATAGCACCGGCTGGCCTTCGATGAAGTCCACATGGCTCCGCACGATCCGGAAATGGCTCTCCGCATATCGTGCCAGGGCGCCGGTGAAACGCCCGCCAGTGAAGTGGAGGGGCCGGCGCTGATCGGACAGAAGCGCCACGACAGCCTCGAACTCGGCCGGGGCAATGTTTTCCACCGTGGCTTGCAGGTTTCCGATCACCGCTTCCGCAAAGGAGGCAAGGGCCGGCGCGCCCTGGCCCTTGTCGGAGGGGCCCGCCTTGGCCAGCGGCGAGAGGAGCTGGGCTTCCAGTTCCTCCCGCAGATGTTTCTGGAAATCCGGAAAGCCGCCGAAGCCCAGCCGGGTGACGAAGCGCAGGACCGACGGGGCGGAGATGCCGGCCCGGGAAGCGAACTCGGCCACCGTGTCGAGTCCGGCGAAGGGATAATGGCTCAGGAGCAGGTGCGCGGCGCGCTTCTCGCTGGGGGTGAAGGAATCCATCTTGAGCCGGATGCGCTCGGCGAGGCTCGGCGGGGCCGTCGGGGGAAGGTGGTGGTCGCCACGCATACCGGATTGATTCACACCCCCTCCTTGACGCTTTCGAAAAGCTGTATCAGAAATTTCATAACACGGGAAAAATATAAGAAACGTATCAAGTGTTCAAACGGGGATTGATCTGCCTCCGGGCGGATTGACGGAGAACCGCATGACGCAGGCGAGTCGGATGACAGCCGGAGTTGCACCTGTCGCAACGGCAGAGCCGCCGGTTGCCGTCGTCGAGAATCCGAACGGACGCTCGCCCATCCTGCTCATCTGCGAACACGCCTCCAACCATCTTCCGCCCCGATATGGGACCCTGGGTCTGAATCCTTCGGATCTCGAAAGCCACATCGCGTGGGATCCCGGCGCGCTCGGCGTCGCAAAAGAGCTCTCGCGGCTCCTGGATGCACCGTTGATCCATGCCACCGTCTCGCGCCTCGTGCTTGATCTCAACCGCGATCCCTCCGCGCCGGATTCGATCTGGACGCTCAGCGAACGCACCACGATCCCCGGCAATCTCGATCTCGACGATGCGGAGAGGGCGATCCGCGTGCGCGCGGTGTACGATGCCTTCCACGGCGTGGTCGATGCCGTCGCCAATGCCCGCATGACGTCAGGTCAACTGACCGCTGTCGTGTCCATCCATTCGTTCACGCCCGTTTACCGCGATGTTCCGCGGCACTGGCAGGTCGGTCTGATCTTCGATCGGGATGAGCGCTATGCGCGCAGCGTCGAGGCCGGATTGAAGCAGGATCCGACCCTCACCGTCGGAATGAACGAACCCTATTCACCAGCGGACCGGGTGTTTCACACCCTTGAGCGCCATGCCGTCAGGCGCGGTCTTGCTCCGCTGATGATCGAAATCCGCAACGATCTGATTCGCACACAAGACGAACAGGCGTCGTGGGCTCGCCGTCTGGCGCCGCTTTTGAGGGAGGGGGCACGGACGCTCTGATGACGGGCATGGCGCAAAGCGTGCCGTGACCCGAAAGGCAGAACTTCTTGGAGGATCAACTCGATGTCAGTCGGACAAGGAAGTACGGGGGTGCATGCCCCACCGGCCACCGCGCAGGGCACGGCCGGCGTGACCTACACCACGGTCGATGAAAGCTATTTCGAGGCGCGGCGCCTCAAGCGCCATGCCCGCGTCTGGTCGCTCTGGGCGCTCGGCGTCGGCGCGGTGATCTCGGGCCATTATTCAGGCTGGAACCTCGGCCTCGCCAACGGCTTCGGCTCCATGTTCTTCGCCACCATCATCATCGCCACCATGTATCTCGGGCTGACCTTCTCGCTTGCCGAGATGTCGCCGGCCCTGCCGCATACGGGCGGCGCCTATTCCTTCGCGCGCACCTCCATGGGCCCGTGGGCGGGATACGTCACGGGCATCGCCGAGAACATCGAGTTCGTGCTGACGCCGGCCGTGATCGTGTTCTTCATCGGCTCGTATCTGTCGGCGATCTTCGAGACGGCGCCAGCCTTCCAGCCCGTCTACTGGGTGCTGTGCTACGCGCTGTTCGTCGGGCTCAACATCATCGGCGTGGAACTGTCGTTCAAGGTCACGGTGACAGTGACCCTGGCGGCCCTCGCAGTGCTCGCTTTCTTCTATGTATCGGTGCTGTTCTCCGGCCAGTTCGATTTCGCACGCTGGGCACTGAACATAGGTCCCGATGGCGCGGAGCTGCCGAGCGGCAACGGCCCGTTCCTACCGAATGGCGCCCTCGGCATTCTGGCATCGCTCCCGTTCGCGGTCTGGCTGTTCCTCGCCATCGAGCAACTGCCGCTCGCGGCCGAGGAATCGCACGACCCACAGAGAGACATGCCGAAGGGCATCATCGCCGGCATCCTGACGCTGATCGCGTCCGCGTTCCTCGTGCTGTTCCTGAATACCGGTATCGCACCGGGTGCGGCAGGCTTGGGCAAGTCCGGCGAGCCGCTGCTCGACGGCTTCCGGACCCTGTTCGGAACGGATATCGCCAAGATCCTGGCAGCCATCGCGGTGATCGGGCTCATCGCCTCGTTCCACACTATCATCTTCGCCTTCGGGCGGCAGATCTACTCGCTCTCGCGGGCAGGCTACTTCCCAAGCTTCCTGTCGGTGACGCACGGCGCGCGCAAGACGCCGCATGTGGCATTGGTCGCGGGCGCCCTGATCGGCCTTCTCGTCATGCTGGTGATCTGGTTCTCGGTGGGTGCCGAAGCCGGAGCCATCGTTATCGGCGGCACGCTGCTCAACATGGCGGTCGCCGGGGCGATGCTGGCCTATTTCATGCAGGGCATGTCCTATATCGTGCTCAAGAGGAAGTTCCCGAACCTGCATCGGCCCTACACGAGCCCCTTCGGCATCGCGGGTGCCGTGATCTGCATGGTCATCGCGGCAGTGACCCTCGTCTTCCAGCTGACGGACCCCGTGTTCCGGGCCGGCGTGACAGGCGTGGCCATCTACTATGTGGTGATGATGGCCTATTTCCTGCTGGTCGGGCGCCACAAGCTCATCCTCTCGCCGGAGGAGGAGTTCGCGCTCACAAGGGGTGAGAGCGAGTACAAGACGCACTGACACCGCAAGGAGCGCGCGTCGTGCGCGCTCCTCCCTTTTTCGGGCAAGGTTTTTCGTATGGACGCTCCCAAGATCAAGAATGCCGCCGATGCGATGGAATATGTACGCAGCCGCGATCTTCCCTTCGTGAAGGTCGGCGTCACCGATGCGGACGGCATCATGCGCGGGAAGTACATGGCCCGCGACAAGTTCGAGTCCGCTCTCGAGAAAGGCTTCGGCTTTTGCGACGTGGTGCTCGGCTGGGACTCCAACGATCAGCTCTATGACAACACCAAGCTTACCGGCTGGCATACGGCCTATCCCGACGCGCCCGTGCGGGTGCTGCCGGAAACGATGCGGCTCATTCCGTTCGAGAACGATCTCCCGTTCTTCCTTGCCGAGTTCGACGGCTACGCGGAGGCGGCCTGCCCGCGCGGCGTGCTGCGCCGCGTGCTGAAAAAGGCCGAGGACATGGGCTTTGCGGTCTCGGCAGCGGCCGAGTTCGAGTTCTTCCTGTTCGAGGAGACGCCACATTCCGTGCGCGAGAAGGACTACAAGAACCTCAAGAACATCACGCCGGGTTTCTTCGGCTATTCGGTTCTGCGTTCAGGAGTCCATGCGGATTTCTACCACGAGCTTCTCGACCTCGCGAAGAAGATGGATTTCGAGATTGAGGGACTGCACACCGAGACGGGCCCAGGGGTCCTGGAAGCTGCGATCCGAGTCGACGATGCCCTGAAGGCCGCCGACAAGGCGGCACTCTTCAAAACCTACACCAAGATCCTCGCGCAGCGCCGTGGGTGGATGGCGACCTTCATGGCGAAGTGGTCGCGCGACTGGCCCGGCCAGTCCGGTCACCTGCACACATCCCTGCGCGACCTGCGATCCGGCAAGGGCGCGTTCTACGACGCACAGGCCAAGCACAATATGTCGGAGACCATGCGCTGGTTCGTCGGCGGCCAGCAGAGGCTGATGCCCGAGATCCTAGCCATGGTGGCCTGCACCGTAAACAGCTACACGCGGCTCATCCCGGGCTTCTGGGCACCGACCGATTCCGCCTGGGGCGTCGAGAACCGGACGACGGCGCTGCGCGTCATTCCAGGCTCCGAGAAATCGCAGCGCGTGGAATACAGGGTCGCAGCCGCCGACATCAATCCGTACATCGCTTTGGCCGCTGCCATCGGCTCGGGTCTCTGGGGCATCGAGAACCGGATCGATCCGGGCGAGCCGATCGAAGGAAATGCCTATGCGGTTGAGCACCCGAAGGAGCGCGCCCTGCCGCGTTCCCTCGGCGAAGCAGCGGAGCGGTTGAAGGGCTCGGAGGCTGCGCGCCAGCTCTTCGGCGATACCTTCGTCGAGCATTACGCGGCGACGCGCGAGTGGGAGGAGCGCGAGGCCCGCAAGGCGATTACCGACTGGCAGCTCGCCCGATACTTCGAGATCATCTAAAAGACCTACCCGGACACAAGCAAAGGAGAGGACCGTGATTCCTTGAGATCATGGTCTTTCAGACACACCATCATGGCTGATACCGATATCGTCTGTATTTCCCCCATCGAAGGACGCGAACTCGTCCGCCGTCCGATCATGACCGAGGCGGCCATCGATGCCGCCATCGGTGCGGCGCGCGAGGCGCAGAGAGCGTGGCGCAATACCTCCATTGCCGAGCGCGCCGGCAAGGTCGCGGCTTTCCTCGACGCACTGCTCGCCATGAACCAGGAGGTGGTGCCCGAACTCGCCCAACAGATGGGCCGCCCGGTGCGCTACGGCGGCGAGTTCCGCGGGGTCGAGGAACGTGCGCGCTACATGATCTCGATTGCGGAGAAAAGTCTCCAGCCCATTCCCGCCGACGACGAGAAAGCGGGTTTCCGCCGCATGATCAAGCGGGAGCCCGTCGGCCTCGTGCTGGTCATCGCGCCCTGGAACTATCCGTATCTGACCGCCATCAACACCATCGTGCCGGCCCTCATGGCCGGCAATGCGGTGCTGCTCAAGCATGCATCCCAGACGGTGCTTGCGGGCGAGCGCTTCCAGATGGCCATGGACCGGGCGGGTATGCCGAAGGGCCTCTTCCAGAACCTGCACCTGAGCCATGACCAGACGAGCCGCATTCTTGGCAGCGGCCTTGTCGATCATTGCAACTTCACCGGCTCCGTCTCCGGCGGCCGTGCCATCGAGCGCGCGGCTGCGGGCAGCTTCACCTCCCTCGGCCTGGAACTCGGCGGCAAGGATCCGGCCTATGTGCGCGAGGATGCCGATATCGATCACGCCATCGAGAACCTCGTCGACGGTGCCTTCTTCAACTCGGGTCAGTGCTGCTGCGGCATCGAGCGCATCTACGTGCACGAGAAGTACTATGACCGTTTCGTCGAAGGTGCAGTCGATCTGGTAAGCGCCTACGTGCTCGGCAATCCGCTCGATGAGTCGACGACGCTGGGGCCTATGGCGCACAAGCGCTTCGCCGATCTCGTGCGCCAGCAAAACGCTGAAGCTGTGGCGAAAGGCGCGACGGCCCATATCGACAGGAAGAAGTTTGCTGCCGATGATGGGAATACGGCCTATCTCGCGCCGCAGGTGCTCACCAATGTCGATCACACGATGAGCGTCATGCGTGACGAGAGCTTTGGACCGACCGTGGGCATCATGAAGGTGAAGGGTGACGAAGAGGCGATCCGCCTCATGAACGACTCGCCCTACGGCCTTTCCGCCGCCATCTGGACCTCCGATGTCGATGTCGCCGAGGCTATCGGCGAGAAGCTCGAGACCGGGACAGTCTTCATGAACCGCTGCGACTATCTCGATCCCGCGCTCGCCTGGACGGGCGTCAAGGATACGGGCCGCGGTGCGAGCCTGTCGCGCTTGGCTTATGAATCGCTCAGCCGTCCGAAATCCTACCATCTCCGTCAGATCTGATTGCTCCCATCATGACCTCATCTCCCCGCTCCAATTGGAACTACCCGACCGCCGTCCGCTTCGGGGCCGGCCGTATTGCAGAACTCGCTGAGGCGTGCAGGACCTCAGGGATCTCGGCGCCGCTCATCGTCACGGACCCGTTCCTGGCGACTCAAGCGATGACGAGCGCGGCCCTCGACCAACTCACGAGTGCCGGCCTGAGGGTTGCGATCTTCTCCGACATCAAGCCGAACCCGGTCGAGACCAATGTCTACAGGGGGCTCGAGGTCCTGAGGTCCGGCCGGCATGACGGCGTTGTCGCCTTCGGCGGAGGCTCGGCGCTCGATGCGGGCAAGGTCATCGCCTTCATGGCGGGCCAGACCAGGCCCATGTGGGATTTCGAGGACATCGGCGACTGGTGGACCCGTGCGGATCCTTCAGGAATTCTTCCGATCATCGCCGTACCCACGACAGCGGGCACCGGTTCGGAAGTGGGCCGCGCCGGCGTGATCACCCAAGAGGCGACGCACACCAAGAAGGTGATCTTCCATCCGCTGATGATGCCGAAGATCGTGATTTGCGATCCGGAACTCACGGTGGGCATGCCACCCCAGATCACGGCCGGCACAGGCCTCGATGCGCTCGCGCATTGCATCGAAGCTTATTGCGCGCCGGGCTATCACCCGATGGCGGATGGCATCGCGGTCGAGGGGATCCGCCTCGTGAAGGAATACCTGCCGCGGGCCCACAGGGATGGCAAGGACATCGAAGCACGCGCTCAGATGATGTCGGCCGCCGCCATGGGTGCGACCGCATTCCAGAAGGGGCTTGGGGCCATCCATGCCCTTTCGCATCCGACCGGTGCGCTCTACGACACCCACCACGGCCTGACCAACGCGGTCTTCATGCCCTATGTGCTGGTCTACAACCGCAAGGCCATCGAGACCCGGATCGAGCGGCTCGCCGCCTATATCGGCCTTGACCCGTCGTTCCAGGCTTTCCTCGACTGGGTGCTGCAGCTGCGCAAGGATCTCGGCGTGCCGCACACGCTGGACGGCCTGAAGGTGGACAGTGCCCGCTTCGACGAAATGTCCGAGATGGCGCCCAACGATCCGACCGCGGGCGGCAATCCGGTGCCGATCACAAGGGAGAGCGCCCGCAAGCTTTTCGAGGATGCGCTGTCCGGGCGCCTTTGAGCTGTCCGCCAGAAATGCAAAAGCCCCGCTGTTCGACACAGCGGGGCTTTTGTTTGATCGGAGTTCTCCTGCTTAGGCAGCCGCCTTCAACGGAGACTTGCGCTCGGTCCGGAGCTCCTTGAGGGCTTCCGTCCAGCGCAAGAGTTCGTCGAGCATCGTTGCCGCCGAGGCTTTGTAGATGTCGGGGGCATTGAGGTTGCCGGCCTCGTCCAGGTTCTGGAACACCATCGGCATGGGAACGCCTTCCGGAATCGGCATCATCTTCAGGGTCGTGACGATCTGCTTCGCCACCTGAACCGACCGCAGGCCGCCCGAGATGCCGCCGTAGCTTACGAAGCCAGCGGGAGTATAGTTCCATTCGCGGGACAGATAGTTGAGCGCGTTCACGAGAGCCGGAGGCGGAGCATAATTGTATTCGGGCGTCACGAACACGAAGGCGTCGGCCGATCCCACGCTCTCGGCCCATGCCTTCGTATGGGCATGATGATAATTCTGCTTCATCGGGTGCTCGGGCTCGTCGAAGACCGGCAGGTTGAACTTCGCCAGATCGACCAGGACGGGCTCGAACTTGCCGTGCTCGGTCACATACTCGCTGAACCATTGGGCGATGCTTGGGCCGATCCGGCCGGGACGGGTGCTGCCGATGATGATGTGAAGCTTGGGCTTCATGACATGTCCTTGGTTTGCATTCGAAGGCCGGAACCCTTAAGTTCCGTTTTGTAACCGAGGCTCATTAAGTAACTTCCTGAGCACCGCGCAAGGAGGCACTTTCATGTCACCCAGTCACATCCATGTTCCCACCGACTGCCGGACGGTGACGGAGATCTTGTCACGTGTCGGCGACAAGTGGAGTGTCCAGGTCGTGGTCCAGATGGGCGAAGGACCTAAAAGATTCAATGAGTTACGTCGTTCGGTGACCGGGATCTCGCAGCGGATGCTGACCTTGACCTTGCGTGGGCTGGAGCGGGACGGGCTCGTTACCCGCACTGTCTATCCGACCATTCCGCCACGGGTTGATTACCAGCTCACAGGGCTGGGTTGCTCCCTGCTCAAGACTGTAAGGGGCCTTGGCGAGTGGGCGATCCAGAATCGGGATGAGATCCTGGCGGCACGGCGCCGCTTCGATGAAGGTGAAAGTGCTGCTGGCACCGGCCAGGAGCGGCCCGACGCAGCCTGACAGGTTGTCTCAAGACTTGGAGGTCCTGTGCTCGAGTATCTCCCAGAGCACCCGGTCGCGGAAGGTCATGATAGCCCCATCGGCACCGATCTCTGTCATCTCGTCTGCGGAAAGGCCGGTGAGCACGCCGAAGGAGAAGAGACCTGCGGCCTTGGCCGCCCTCATGCCTGAAGGGGAGTCCTCGAAGGCGACGGCCTCCTCCGCCCGAATACCGAGCCTTTCCAGGGCTGTCAGGTAGGGCAGGGGATCGGGCTTGCCACGCTCGACCTCTTCGATGGTGATCTCGACCTCGAACCGCCCGGCCAGTCCGAGCACCTCCAGCATATGATCGGCATTAAGGCGCGGAGCATTGGTGACGAGGGCGATCCTTATGCCGCGTGCTTCGGCCCAGTCGAGCAGCTCGAGCAGCCCCTCCAGGGGCTGGAGGTTCGACGCCATGCGGCGGAACGTGGCCTCCTTCTCATCGGCATAGGTCTCGTGCTGCTCCACCGGCAGATGGGGCAGGAGAGAGGCGAAGATCGCCTCGTTGGTGCGTCCGATGATCTTGGAGCGATAGATCTCCTCGGTGATGTCGACGCCCTCGGCTTTCAGCACCTCGGCAAAGGCTTCCAGGTGCACGGGGTCGCTGTGCACCAATGTTCCATCCATATCGAAGATTAAGGCCTTGAGCATCGATCCGTCTCGTGACTTTGTCAGGGATAGGCGAGGGAATAGACCTCTTCGCCCTGGAAGGCACCCCGTTGGAAATGCAACCCTGCTCTATAGATAAGTTGGAGCTAATGAATGCAATCGAGCATGACCCGGCCGATGGTTCGCAATTGCTTCCGGCCCAATGACGAGACGCCCCGATGCGCCTGAGGGACAAGCTTAAGCTCCTTTATGAGGGTGATACCCTTGAGGCCCATCGCTTCCGCTATGCACTCCTCGTCTTCGACATCGCCACGATCGTTTTCATCGTGGTGTCCTCCTTCCTGCCGCACTCCCTTCTGGTGCAGGGGATCGACGTCATCCTCGGGCTCATCGTCCTGGCCGATTTTTCCGCACGTCTCGCGATCAGTCCGACGCCGTGGAAGGATCTCCTGCACCCGACCACTCTCGCGGACGTGGCGGCGATCGTGTCCTTCCTGGCTCCTATCGTCGGGGAGGGAATTGGCTTCCTCCGCATCCTGCGGACGGTACGACTCCTTCACACCTACCAGCTTCTCGCACGCCTTCGCGCCGACAGCGCGTTCTTCCGCCGAAATGAGGAGCTGATCATCGCGTCCGTCAATCTCGGTGTCTTCATCTTCATCATGACCGGCTTCGTGTATGAGACGCAGCACCGGGCCAACGACAAGATCAACAACTACGTGGACGCGCTCTATTTCACCATGGCGGCGCTCACCACCACCGGATTCGGCGACATCACTTTGACCGGGACCTTGGGGCATTTGATCTCGGTCGTCATCATGATCTTCGGCGTGACGCTGTTCCTGCGCCTCGTGCAGGTTCTGCTCAGGCCCAACAAGGTGAAGCATCCCTGCCCGGTCTGTGCCCTTCAGCGCCACGACCGGGACGCGGTTCACTGCAAGGCCTGCGGTACGATCCTCAACATTCCGGACGAAGGAGTGTTATGAAAAGCTTATGTATTCGGAATGATGGAAACACCCCGCTGCGTGGCGAACGTGATTGCCACGGGCGTGCCCGGTGCCGCCGGCTCTCGTTGGCCGTATTGCACCACGAATAGGCTCCCGATAGGGCTCTCCACCTCGTACTCCACCTGTGTGCCGAGATAGGAGGCTTTCCGTACCGTGCCCGTCAGCGCGCCGGGCGTGGAGGCGGACTCGCCG
>DASZBB010000120.1:0-7125 GCA_035944695.1 Microvirga sp.
CCGGATTGTTCAAGCGCCTCGGATGATCGCCTGGGATTGACCGTGACATCTGGGCACAGGGAATAGTGCTGGCGTCCTGTCGCATTTTCCGGTAAGTCTTTGAAATCACATGTAGTTTTTAGTCATTCTAAACTAGAACAACAAATGATCGTCTGCTCCTGCAACATCCTCTCCGACGGTGATGTCAAAGCGTGCCTCAAGCCGGGACCGGAATGTCCCCGCACTCCGGCGCAGGTCTATCGCTGCCTCGGCTGCAGCCCCAATTGCGGGCGCTGCGCACGGACGATCCGCGCGATCATGGACCAAGCCCTGCTGGATGCGGGCGTCGAGCCCATCGCGGCCTGCAACCGCGGCTGCTGCCCGACCGTGCTGGAAAAAGCCGCTGCCGAACCCACCCTTTGAAGAAAAGAGCTTCCACCCTAGTTCATAAATCCTCTAAAGAGTTGACCGGCGCATCCGGCGCCGATTGGACGAGAGGGTTAGGATGAAGGGTGATCCCAAGGTAATCGAGTATCTCAATCGCGGCCTGCGCAGCGAGCTGACGGCAGTCAACCAGTACTGGCTGCATTACCGGCTCCTGGACGATTGGGGATACAAGGAGCTTGCGAAAACCTGGCGCAAGGAATCCATCGAGGAGATGCACCACGCGGATCGCTTCATCGAGCGCATCATCTTCCTTGAGGGCTTTGCCAACCTGCAGGTACTCGATCCCCTGCGCATCGGCCAGAACATCCAGGAAATCCTCGAATCCGACCTGGCGGCGGAATACGACGCCCGCAATCTCTACGGCGAGGCGGCCGCTTATTGCGACAGCATCGGAGACCGGGTGTCGAAGAACCTGTTCGAAGAGCTGATGGCGGACGAGGAAGGCCATATCGACTTCCTCGAGACCCAGCTCAACCTCGTCGAGCAGGTCGGCATCGAGCTCTACGCCCAGAAGCATATCGGCGGGCTCGAAGACGGCCACGATTAGGATTTCGCATCATCAGATGCAGGAAACGGCCCGCCTCGCGGCGGGCCGTTTCCGTTTCACGCCGGCTGGGCGAGCTTTTCCGGCTCGTGAATCGAGGCGATCGGCAGGGTGACGAGGCGCAGCTCCGGATCGTCAGGATCGACGCGGATGGAGAAGCCGAGGCTGCGGCACATGTCGAGCATGGTGGAATTTTCGCGCAACACCTGCCCTTCAATCTCATGGAGGCCTTCCGCTTTGGCCCACTCGATCATCAGACGCATCAGCTCCCAGCCCAACCCCAGGCCCTTGAGGTCCGAGCGGAGCAGGATGCCGTATTCCCCCGTTTCGTGGTTGGCATCCGCATGGAGGCGCACCGCCCCCATCATCTCGCCGGTCTTTTCGTCGAAAGCCACGAAGGCGATGGCGCGAGCGTAATCGAGCTGCGTCAGGCGGGCCAGGAAGGTGTGGCTGAAGTCGCGCACCGGCGCGAAGAAGCGAAGGCGCAGGTCCTCGGGCGTGATCTTCCCGAAGAAGCGCCGGAATTCCTCCTCGTCCTCGGGCCGAACGGGCCGCACGAAGGCGCTTCGCCCGTTGCGCAGGCTGATGGTGCGCTCCCATTCCTTTGGGTACGGCCTCACGGCGAAGCGCGGATGGCCGCTGCCCTTCCGCGCTTCGGGCGCGACCGCCACACGGGCGTCGACCGCAATCACGCCGGTCTGGTCGGCGAGCAGGGGATTGATGTCGAGTTCGCGGATCTCAGGGATGTCGGCCGCCATCTGCGCAAGCTTCACCAGAGTGAGGGCGATCGCGCCCTCGTCGGCGGCCGGAACGTCGCGATAGGCCTTCAGGCGCCGTGACACGCGCGTGCGGGCGATCAAATCGTTGGCGAGTTTGAGATCGAGCGGCGGCAGGGCCAGCGCCTTGTCGTTGATGACCTCCACGGCCGTGCCGCCGCGCCCGAAGAGCACGACCGGCCCGAAGGACGGATCGTCCGCGAGACCCACGATCAGTTCTCGGGCCTTGGCCCGCCGCACCATGGGCTGGACAGTAACGCCCGTCACATGCGCCTGTGGCTTGAGACGGGCGGCGCGCTCGAAGATGTCGGCGGCAGCTTTTCGCACCGCCTCCTCCGTCGTGAGATCGAGTTTCACACCTCCGATGTCGGACTTGTGCACGATATCAGGCGAGAGAACCTTAACGGCCACCGTGCCGCCCTCGGCGATGACGGGCCGGGCGGCCTCCGCCGCCTCGTCCGGCGTGGTCGCGAGGGTCACCGGGGCTGTCGGGATGTCATAGGCCCGAAGCAATGCATTGACCTCGAGCGGATCGAGCCAGCGGCGGTTCTGCGCCAGCACATGCCCGACGACGGCCCGGGCAGCCTCCGTATCCGGTTCGAAGTCGTGGGGGAGGTTGTCCGGCGTCTCCATAAGCTCGTCCTGTGCTTCCCGATAGCGCACGAGCTGCATGAAGCCGCGGACAGCATCGGCCTCGGTCGCATAATGAGGAATCCGGGCCTCCTCGAACACGCGGGCCGAGTCCGGATCCTCCCCGATCCAGGCGGCAAAGACCGGTTTCTGGCGATAGCCCCGGGCGCGGTCCCGTCTGACGACGTCGGCAACGGCTGCGGCCACGTCGGAGGCTCCCGCGATGGCCGTCGGCACGTTGAGGATCAGGACGGCATCGTTCTCGGGATCGGCCAGCAGCGCCTCGAGAGCGCCCGCATAACGGGCGGGATCGGCATCGCCGACGATGTCGATGGGATTGGCATGGGACCAGGTCGGCGGCAGGATGGCATCGAGAGAGTTGCGCGTCTTCTCCGACAGGGCGGCGAGCGTTCCGCCGAGATCGACCAATCGGTCGACGGCGAGAACCCCGATACCACCTCCGTTGGTAAGAACTGCCAATCGACTGCCAGGAAACGGCTTCTGCCGTCCGAGCGTCTCCGCTGCGGCGAAGAGCTGGTCGAGATCGAGCACGCGCAGCAGCCCGGCCCGGCGGAACGCGGCGTCATAGACCGCGTCGGAGCCGGCGAGCGCCCCCGTATGGGTCGCGGCGGCCCTCGCCCCTTGCGCATGCCGCCCGGCCTTGATGACCACCACCGGCTTCACGCGCGCCGCGGCGCGGGCGGCCGACATGAACTTCTGGGCGTTGTCGATGGATTCGATGTAGAGGAGGATCGCCCGGGTGCCGCTGTCGGCGGAGAAGAAGTCCAGGCAATCGCTGAAATCCACGTCGACCTTGTCGCCCAGCGACACGATGGCCGAGAAGCCCACCTGCCGCTGGGCTGCCCATTCCACGAGACCCGCAGCGAGCGCTCCAGACTGTGACACCAGAGCCAGGTCTCCAGGCCTGACACTGTGAGCCGCGAAGCTGGCATTCATTTTGGCACGCGGTGCCAGCACGCCGATACAGTTGGGCCCGACGATCCGCAGGCCATGGGCGCGTGCCGCAAGTCGAACCTGATCGCCCAGCGAGCCCGGCCCGTATCCCATTCCCGCCGTGGCCACGATGGCGGCGCTCACCCCAGCCTGTCCGGCCTCTTCGATCACGCCGAGCACTCTCTCCGGCGGCACCGCAACGACGACGAGGTCCGGTATTTCGGGAAGCTGGGACAGGGAGGCGAAGCAGGGCCTCCCTTCGACCTCGATATGATGCGGATTGACGGGAAACAGCTCGCCCCCGAAGCCGCCTGCGATGAGATTGCGCAGGAAGGTCAGGCCGAGTGAGCCGGGACGCGGGCTCGCGCCGACCACCGCGATGGAGCGGGGAGCAAACAGCTTGTCGAGGCGATAGGTGGACATGACGATCCTTCGTCCCATAGGGAATACGAGGTCAGTACGTATCGCAGCCTCTCGTGACCGCAACATGCTCCGATGCCGTTGATCGATCACAATGCGGCCACGGGCGAGGCGCCCTGCGGAATTCCCCTAGCGCTGATCCGGCCCGGATCGATGGCGTATCCAGCGATAATGAGCGTCCGGACAACGCTCTTCATTGCCCGAGCCGTCGGTCACGGCGATCAGGTCGAAACCCTGTCGCTCATAGAAGCGGCGGGCATGGGCATTCGCTTGAAACGTCCAGAGGTTCAGCGCGGTGCGGTTGTCCCGGGCCGCGGACAGGAGAGCCGATCCGACACCCTTCCCATGCCAATCCGGGTCCACATAGAGATGGTTGAGCCAGTCCAGCCTGGCCCCGGCGAACCCGATCAGCTGCACGCCTGCCTCGGCGATCCAGACCTCGGATGTGGGGAAAACCTGCTCCTGGAAGAAGGCTAGATCCTCATCCGGTGTATGCAGATCTGGCAGGTAAGGGAGGCAAGTCTTGCGTACGTGGCGGTTCAGACACGCGACGGCCGCCATATCCGGGAGAGCGGCGCGGCGGAGAGTGAAGCGAGACACTATTCCGCCAGAACCCGGGTCGGCGGAAAGATCACCTCAACGAGCGTGCCCTCGCTCGGTTGGCTCGCGATCTGCAGCGCCCCCCGGTTCGCTTCGACAAGCGCTTTGGTCAGCGGCAACCCGAGACCCGTGCCGCCGCGCTTGCGCGAGGTGGCAAGCTGGCGGAACGGCTCTAGTGCCGCCTCCACTTCCTCGGGCGACATGCCGATGCCCGTATCGCGCACCCGGAAAGCCACCTCTCCCCGGTCGGTCATGGCCGTGGAGACAATGACCTGTCCGCCCGCATCCGTGAACTTGATGGCGTTGGACACGAGGTTGAGCACGATCTGGCGCATGGAGCGCTCGTCGGCCACCACCGGCGGCAGCTTGGACGCGAAGCTCATGCGCATGACGATGCGGTCGCGCGCGGCCTGCGGCTGGAGCAGGGTCACGCAGGACGAGACCAGTTCGTTGAGGCTGACACCCGTGAAGGACAGCTCCAGGCGGCCGGCCTCGATCTTCGCCAGATCGAGCAGATCGTTCACGAGGCTGATCACATGGGACCCGGAGGCGTGGACGTCCTTGAGGTACTCCTTGTAGCGGTCGTTGCCGATGGCCCCGAACCGCTCCTCGAGCATGACTTCGGCGAAGCCGAGAATTGCATTCAGCGGCGTCCGGATTTCATGACTGATCTTGGCCAGAAGATCGGATTTCTGGGCGCTCGCCTCCTCGGCCGCGTGCTTGGCGCCGATCAGCTCGCCCTCGGCTCTCTTGAATGCCGTGATGTCGCGAAGGACCGCGCAGAACCGGCGGTCCGGCCCGTCGCCCAAGCGTCCCATGGTCATGAACAGCGGGATCGATCCGCCCTGGCGCTCCCGGCCCATGACTTCGCGCCCGTCGTTGAGCAGGCTTCGGACCCCAGGAGAACGAAGGCTCTCGAGATAATCGAGGGCCACAATGTGGCTCTCGGGGGCGAGGAGCACGGTGATCGCATCGCCCGCCACGGCCTGCTCGTCATAGCCGAACAGCGCTTCGGCCGAGCGGTTGAGCGAGATGATACGTCCCGTTTCGTTCAGCACGATGACGCCGTCCGTCGCCGTGTCGAGGATCGCCTCGAGTTCATGGACCCGGCTCTCCTGTGAGGGCGGCGAAGCCTCGGCGTTGGACATCCTGCGGATGACCATCAGGTCCGCCGGCTCGCCGTTCCACTCGGCCGACGAGGAGCGCACGGTCACGGCGATGTTCTCGTTTCGGCGGCTCGTAAGCGCAAGGGCTGCGTCCTCCTGGCCCGTCCCGCCGAGCGCGGGAGAGCCGCGGAACAGATGAACGAGCCCCCCATCGGTCCGAATCTGCTCGACGTCGTCATAGCCGGTCAGGTCGAGGAGGAAGCGGTTGGCGAACAGGACGGCCTCGCCGCGATGAACCAAGACACCGATCGGCAAGCGGTCGAGCACCCGGTCGCCGTTGGCTGGGGTGTCCGGCTGCCGCGAAAGCGTCGGTTCGATCTCGGCCGCAGGTACCGCCTCGTCGAAAGCGTCGTCATCCCGGGCGGGTGTGTCCTCTTCGAGGCGCGCTCCCAGGGCGCGCGCGATCTCGCGGAAGGCGTTGCGCTCCGCATTGGAGAGGCCTGATGTCTGAGGCGGTTTCTCGGCCGGCCGGTCCCGTTCGGCACGCACCGGTTCAGGCGGATTGCTGCCGGACAGCGCTTCGGCCACCTGATCGCGTAGGTTCGAGAACCAGTTTTCCTCCCCAGAGGGCTCGGCTTCGGCTGCCGGCTCTTCCGCGGGCGTTTCCTCGGGCGGGCGGAACGGCAGCGTCTCGTCCTTGACGAGGCTCTGCGCGATCAGATCCGCGGCGGCGCTCGAGGCCTCGTCCGGAGCCTCGCGCTCCTGGACGGCATCCATGCGCAAGAGGCCGAAGCCCCGGAAGCCGATGAGTTCCCGGCCTGGGCCGAAGACCGGCATGCCGGCCCAGTCGACGGGCACCTGCTGGCGCGAATTGTCGATGCTCCAGAGAATCGTGCGCCCGCTCCAGGTTTCCCGCCGAGCGAACAGGGCCGCAATGGCTCCGTCAGGATCCTCGACGACGGAGCGGGCCACCTCTTCCCAGGTCAATCCGACGACATCGCCGGCCGTGGCGCCGACGGCTTGGGCAAGCTCGGGTGATACATCGGTGAAACGAGTTGCCGCATCCGTGTGCCAAATGAAACGGATCGGACCAGGACGCTTTTCCGCCTGAGGAGACGCCTCGGCTTCAGCTTGCGCCACGGGCTCAGGACCGGCAGGTTCAGCCTGCTGGGTCGGGCGAGGGGTCGCCGGCGCCTTCGGCACCGCTCCCGCGAATGCCGTCACGAGAACGACCTCTCCGCTCTCCAGGGACGCCAGCCGGCACAGGGTTGCGACTGGCAGCCACGGGCGACCCGGGTCGAGGCGCAGGCGCTCCTGACGGGCACCTTGCCGTGGCGCGAGACCGCCGGCCAGCGCCTTGATGCGAGCATGGGCCCGGAAGCCTGAAATCACCCGGCCTGCCTCGTCGGCGAAGGCGTCACGCAATCCCTCGGCGGCAGCCGATGTCCAGAGCAGCCTCTCCCCGGCGTGGTCCCAGACGAGAACGCCTGCTCCGGGCCTGGCCAGAAAGCCCAAGTCCGGCTCTGCGGCGAGCCGCGCGATCAGCGCTTCAAATGGATTGGGACCACCCGTCATCAACGGACCTTGCTGTGAACTGCCTCAGAGTCGCCTCTGAGAGAGCTTCTAGACTAATATCCGCGGTCAAGCATGCAAGGCGGAACACTTGAAT
>DASZBB010000121.1:0-1762 GCA_035944695.1 Microvirga sp.
GTTTTCGGTGACGACGAACTCGCCGTCAGCGATGGCGGGCACGCGGCCCTTGAAGTTGATGCGGCGGTAGTCGGGCGTGTTCTGCTCCCCGTCCGGCAGCTTCACGAGAGCCGGCTCGAAGGCCGCGCCGGTCTCCTCGAGTGCGATATGCGGGGCGAGCGAGCACGCGCCCGGAGAGTAGTAGAGCTTCATCGGTCAGACGGTGGCACGGCGTTCCGGGTGAAGCAAACGGCTGCCGGCTGGTCTCTCCGAGTGCAGACCGCGACGCTTGCGCCACTCGCCATGTTCGATCACGACGGGCCTGACGCCGCTCGGCGCGGGCATCTGGTCGGAACGGCGTGCCAGCCACCTCGACGACATCACAGGCGCCCTCAGGCGTTCCAACCAGGGAGGATAGACAATGGATCTCGGCCTGAAGGGAAAGAAAGCGCTCGTTTGCGCAGCCAGCCAAGGGCTCGGCAAAGCCTGCGCCATGAGTCTCGCCCGCGAGGGCGTCTCCGTGACGATCACGGCGCGGACTAGGGAGACGCTCGAAGCGACGGCCGAGGAGATCCGACGTGAGACCGGAGCCGAGGTCGTGACCGTGGCGGGCGATATCACAACACCGGACGGGCGGGCGGCCGCGCTATCCGCCTGTCCTGCGCCGGACATCCTCATCAACAACGCTGGCGGTCCCCCGCCCGGCGATTTCCGCGACTGGGACCGGGATGCCTGGATCAAGGCCCTCGACGCGAACATGCTCACGCCGATCGAGCTCATCAAAGCCACCGTCGACGGCATGATCGAGCGGCGGTTCGGGCGGATCGTGAACATCACCTCGGCCGCCGTCAAAGCGCCGATCGACTATCTCGGGCTGTCGAACGGTGCGCGGGCGGGGCTGACAGGCTTCGTGGCCGGGTTGTCGCGCACGACCGTGAAGCACAACGTGACGATCAACAACCTCCTTCCCGGCCCGTTCGAAACCGCAAGAATGCGGTCGAGCACCGCCGCTGGAGCCAAGAAGGCCGGGATCAGCGTGGAGGAAGCTCTCGCGGCGCGCGCCGCGCAGAACCCTGCCAAGCGCTTCGGGCAGCCCGAGGAGTTCGGCATGGCCTGCGCGTTCATCTGCGCGGCCTCCTCCGGGTACATGACGGGGCAGAACATCCTTCTCGATGGGGGCGCCTACCCGGGAACGCTGTGACCGGCTCGCAGCGTCCATGAAGGGAGGGACCCACATATGATCGACCTCTACACTTGGAACACGCCGAACGGCCGGAAGATCAGCGTCGCCCTCGAAGAGATGGATCTGCCCTACCGGGTCAGGAGCGTCGACATCACCAAGGGTCAGCAATTCGAGCCGTCGTTCCTCGAGATCAGCCCGAACAACCGGATACCCGCCATCGTCGATCCGGATGGGCCTGGGGGCGGGCCCATCAGTGTCTTCGAATCCGGCGCGATCCTGCTCTATCTGGGCGAGAAGACCGGTCGGTTCCTGCCATCGGACCTGCGCCTTCGCGTGCCGGTCCTGGAATGGCTGATGTGGCAGATGGGCGGGTTCGGTCCGATGCCTGGGCAGGTCCATCACTTCCTGACCGTGGCGGAGGAGGACCGCGCCTATGGCCTTGCGCGCTACCTGAAGGAAACGAGGCGCCTCTACGGCGTCCTGGACCGGCGTCTGGCCAAGGTCGAGTTCGTGGCGGGCGAGCTGTCGATCGCGGACTTCGCCATCCTCGGCTGGGCCTGGCGACATGAACGGCACCAGACGGACCTCGCCGAATTCCCC
>DASZBB010000122.1:0-3866 GCA_035944695.1 Microvirga sp.
GCACCGTGCGCGAGGGGCGGACCGGCTCTTCCATCTTACCCATAGCATCGAGCCGGGCTGCCTCTCGCGCCACCCTCGATCCACCCGCAAGGCTCGCAGCGCACGCTGCGGGCCCCAAGGTGCTGGCTCTTTGACATCAACCCATCCACGCACCCGCCCCCGTCCTGGCACCCTCCCCATCATGGCCGGACTTGATCCGGCCATCCACGTCTGCCGGAACCGCAGCGGCGCGAAAGGGCTGGATCCCCGGCACAAGTCGGGGATAACTGCAGAGGATGCAGAGCCGACCCTTGTGGCCGGACGAACGGGCGCCTCACACGATCGGGATCACCGGCACAGGGCCAGTGATGACAGAAGAGAGGAACAGGAGCTAAGGCGGACCAGAAATCCACGCTGCCCGCCCCATCGGCCTCATCCTGACGAGCCGCGCAGCGGCGTCTCGAAGGAGGGCCTGGGAGCACGGAAGCGCTCTTGCCCTCCGACCAAACGCAGGAACGGCGACGATACCGGAACCCATGGGCTTGAGGCCATGGTTGCACCGCGTTCGAAGCCTCGGTATCCCTTTTTGTTCAACGTGAGGAACAGCGATGACGGTCAAGCTCGACGGAGCCACTCTCGGCATTCAGGACGTGGTGCGCGTGGCGCGCCCCGATGCCACGGGAACCTTTGCTCCGGCCGCCCTGGCGCCGGAGGCGCGCGAGCGCATCGCCGCGACGCGCGAATACATCGACCGCACCTGGATGCATGACGACGCGCCGCTCATGTACGCCTTCAACACCGGCGTCGGCCTGTTCAAGGACCAGCGTGTCCTCATCAGCGACATGGCGGCGTATCAGCGCAAGACCGTCTATGCTCACGCCACAGGGGTCGGCGAGCCCTTCGCCGAGGACGTGACCCGCGCCATGATGCTGCTGCGCGCCAATGCCTTCGCGTCGAACTATTCCGGTCCGCGCGTCGAGCTGGTCGAGCGTCTCATCGCCTTCCTCAACGCGGGCCTGCATCCGGTCATCCCCGAGAAGGGCTCCGTCGGCGCCTCGGGCGATCTTGCGCCGCTTGCGCATATGGCGGGCGCGGTCTGCGGGTTCGAGGAAGCTGAGATGATCTATCGCGGCCGCCGGATGCCGGCGCGCGAAGCCATCAAGGCCGCAGGCTTGGATCCCGATTTCGAGCTCGGCGCGAAGGACGCCTCTGCGCTCATCAACGGCTCCACCACGTCGCTTGCGCTGGGTGCTCTCGCCACGCACGATGCGCGGCGGCTTCTGAAGCAGGCGGACATCGCCATGTGCCTGTCGCTCGAGGCGATGCGCGGCGAACTCGCGGCCTTCGATCCCCGGGTGCACAAGGCGCGTCCGCATCCGGGCCAGGCCCGCGTGGCGCGCAACCTCCTGCGGATCCTGGATGGCACGAAGCGCTGCTCGCAAGCGGCGCGCGACATCGTCTTCCCCGACGAGCCGCGTCCGCCTGGCACGCCGGCCGCTCCGCGCGTCCAGGACGTCTATTCCCTGCGCTGCACGCCGCAGGTCCATGGGCCGGCCGTCGAGGCGGTGGAATACGTGGAGCGCATCATCGGCACGGAGATGAATTCCGCCACCGACAATCCGCTGATCTTCGATGACGGACAGGGCGGCTACGTGTCGATCTCCGGCGGCCATTTCCACGGCCAGTACATGGCGCAGGCCATGGATTTCCTCGCCATTGCCATGGCCGATCTCGGGACTATTTCCGAGCGGCGCCTCGCGCGCCTCATCGATCCCACCATGTCCTACGGATTGCCGCGCAACCTGCTCGCGGGCAAGCGGGGCCTCAACACGGGTTTTGCCACGGTGCAGTGCTCCATGTCGGCGCTGGTGATGGAAAACCGCGGGCTTACGACCCCGGGATCGGTGGACTCGATCCCGGGCAAATCCAACGCGGAGGATCACATTTCCAACTCCACCTGGTGCGGACGAAAAGCCCGCACCATCGTGGAGAACGTGGAGCAGATCGTGGCCGGCGAATTGCTGATGGCCGCGCAGGCGCTCACTCTCGTGGAGCCGCTCGCCAAGGATTTTCCCCTGGGCAGGGGCTCGCGGGCTGCGATGGATGCGATCCGCGCCGTCATCCCTCCGGCGCTCGACGGGGACCGCTGGTACGCGACCGAGATGCGCCAGGCTCTCGACCTCGTGCGCTCGGGCGCCGTGGTGGAAGCCGTCGAGAGCGCCGTCGGCGAGCTGGAATGAAAAAGGGCCCGGAAACACCGGGCCCTGCATTTCGCGCCGAGCTCGATCAGCGGCAGCGGCGAACGGTGCGATAGACGACATTGCCGTTCGGGCGGACGATCCGCTCGCGCACCGTGCGGCAGCGGTCGACCCGGCCCCAGCCCGGCCGGACGCCGCAATCCCGTACGGTGCGGTAGACCACGCGGCCGTTCGGACGCACGGTGCGGATCCGGCGGGTGACGCACTGCACATTGTCCACAAGCGCAGGCGCCTGCAGCTGCTCGGCGCCGAAACGGGCCTGAGCGTCTTGCGGCGCGGCAAGGAAGCCTGCACCGAGAACAAGAGCGAAAGCGGGGAGAATGATGGCTCGCATGATCCATTCCTTGCTTTGAGGAGGGGCTGACGACAACGATATGTCTATGCCATGGTTCCTGAAGCAGGAATGAACCCCATGTCACCACGCGTCACGATCCGTCCCGTCCACGCCTCGGATTCGGCTGAGCTGATTGCCGCCAATCTCGCGAGCATCGACCTGCACGAGCCCTGGGTGTCGCCCTGTCGCGATCACGCGAGCTTCCTCGGCTACCTCGCTCGTTGCGACGGCGACCGCTCCATCGGCTTCATCGCCCGTGAGCGGGAGAGCGGGAAGATCGTCGGCGTGGTGAATCTGAGCGAGATCGTGCGCGGCTTCTTCCAGAGCGCCTATATGGGCTATTACGGCATGGCCGGCATGAACGGGCGGGGGCTGATGAGCGAGGCGGTGAGCCTCGTGGTCTCGTATGCCTTCGGGGAGCTCGGCTTGCACCGGCTGGAGGCGAACATCCAGCCCGGCAACGTCCCGTCCCGTGCGCTCGTCAAACGCCTGGGCTTTCGCCAGGAAGGCTACTCGCCGCGCTACCTCAAGATCAACGGTGAATGGCGCGATCACGAGCGCTGGGCCGTGCTCGCGGACGAGTGGCCCCGCTGATGCCGCTCAAGCGCCGGGAGCGAGCTTCTTCTGCAGAAAGAAACGGCTGCCGCCGACGGGATAATCCTTGAGCTCGCCGAAGATCTCGTATCCCAGGTGCCGATACAATTGGAGCGCCTTGGGATTGAGCGTATCGATCCAGGCCGAGTGGCAACCCTGGTTCCAAGCCTCCTCTTCGGCCATCGCGATCAGCCGCGTGGCAAGCCCCATACGGCGAAAGGCTTCGGGTACGAAGATCAGCTCGATGGCGAGCCAGCCGCCGTTCATGCGGCCGCAGAGCCCTCCGACAGGCTCGTTGCTGTCGGGATTGTGAAGGGCAATGGCAAGATCCTTCCCTGGCGGATGGCCGGCGAAGAGGGACTTGTTGAAGCCCCGCACACCCTCCAAGACGATCGGATGGAGCGCGGAAGCGTCGTCGACGAACGCGATTGTCGGTGCCTGCGTCATGGCGCCGACCTTACCCTGCAATCCGCCGGACCGCGTCGAGCAGCACGCGTGCTGCCACATCCGCATCCTCGACGGTGATCGACTCCCCCGGGTTGTGACTGATGCCGCCCTTGCAGCGCACGAACAGCATGGCGGAGGGGCAGAGATGGGCCATCGCGACAGCGTCGTGGCTCGCGCCGGAGGAGAGATGCAGCGGCTCGATGCCGAGGCTCCTCACGGCTTCTTCGAGCTGCCCGATCAGATCCTTGTCCATC
>DASZBB010000123.1:0-12905 GCA_035944695.1 Microvirga sp.
GTAGATGGCCAGGTTCTCCAGGCGATCCTTGGGAAGATAGCTGCGCCCCGGATCGCCGATCAGGACCGTGGCACCTCTCCGGCTCAAGGCGAACAGCCAATCCGTGACCCGTTGGGCGAGATCGCGCTCGTAGCAGATGTCCCCGGCGAGCACCGCATCCCAGCCGCGATCCTGCCCGACGACATCCGCCTGGAGCGGGGTGATCGCGGAGACGCCGTTGGCCTCGGCGTTGAGGCCGATGGCCGCAATGGCGAAGGGATCGATGTCGCAGGCGGTAACCTCCGCGGCACCTGCCCTCATGGCCGCGACTGCAACGAGGCCTGAGCCCGAAGCGAAATCCAGGACGCGGCGACCGCGAACCGTTTCCGGATGGTCGAGAATATAGCGGGCCAGCGCCTGTCCGCCCGCCCAGGCAAAGGCCCAAAAGGGCGGCGGCAGACCGATCTCGCCCAGTTCCTCCTCGGTCCTCTGCCAGAGTTCCGTCGCTTCGTCGGCCACGTGCAGGGAGATCTCCGGCGCATGGGGCACGGGGCGAAGCTTGGTCTCGGATTGGATGAAGGCGACGGGATTGTGGATCATGGGGACAGCATGGAGCGGTAAAGCCGTTTGACGCTCTCGATGACGTCCCGTTCCGTGAACCCGTCGAGAACACGGGCGCGAGCGGCCTCACCCAGCCGGGCCACTTCGTCCGGCCGATGCGACAGGGCAACGAGAACTTCCGCCATGCTCGCCGCATCGTCAGCGGGAACGAGGCGCCCCTCGACTCCGTCCCGCACGAGGGTCCGGCAGCCGGGGACATCGGTGGTGACGATGCCACGGCCGCAGGCGGCGGCTTCGAGCAGCGTCCGCGGCAGGCCCTCGCCACCCCGCGAGGGCAGGCAGGCGGCGTGATGCTCGCGCCAGACGGCGGCCACGTCGCGCGTTGCCCCATGCCAGGCGATGCCGGGCTCGGCGTTCCAGGCCTTCAAGGTCTCTTCCGGGATTGCCTTGGGGTTGGACGGATCAGGGGCGCCGTAGAGGGAGAGTTCGATGGCTGCACCTTCAGCCCTTGCAGCCCGGACCGCCTCCACGGCCACGTCGATCCCCTTGGACCAGAGCATGCGGGCCACCACCGCCACCTTGAGCGGCGGCTGCGCGGGCAGGGGAGCGGGCTGAAGGCGATCCGGATCGATGCCGGCGCCTCCGAGGATGGTGACGCGCTCGCTCGCAGGATCGAGGCCAAGGAGCTTGGGATCGTCGGTGTTCTCGAAGACATAGCGTGTCTGGTTGGACTCCAGGCCGCGCACGAGCAGGCGGACGGCGCGCTGCGACAGGCGCGCAACCCTGTCGTTACGGGCCCCCAGGAAGCCTGAGCCTGTCAGCGCAAAGACGCGGCGCCCAATCCCCGCCATGGTGGCGGCGAACCCACCGACCAGGATGCTCTTGAGGGCGATGCAATGGACGATGTCAGCCTTCTCGGCCTTGAGGATCGCAGCCAGCTGTCCGGCCGCATAACCCGCCGCCATGGGGTTCAGGCTGCGCCGCTCGGCTTCGAGCGGGATCACTTTGGCGCCCGTGGCCTCGATCACCTCCCGGTGCGAGCGCACCCGGGTCACGACCGTGACGCCGAGCCCAAGCTCGCGGGCGGCCCGGGCCATGGGCAGGAAATGGGAGGCGAAGAACCAGTCCTCGGTGATCACGAAGACGAGCTTGCGGCCTTGGACGTCGGGCAGGGACAAGGAAGACAAGGGACCATCCGGTTGCAACGGCTGTGCCCTTCTAACCTCCCCGAAGAGCAAAAGGGAACTCCCTCCATCAAGACCCGTTGCCGTCATCTTGAAGCATGGGAGACGACTGACATGACGGATTGGCTGCCGACCGTCCTGGCGACGATCGCGGGCATCCTCTCGACCTCGAGCTTCGTTCCCCAGGTGCTCAAGGCTTGGCGGGAACGGGACACGGGCGCCATCTCGAAGCACATGTACATGGTCACGGTGACGGCCTTCGTGCTGTGGTCGGCTTACGGCTTCCTGATCGGCAGCTGGCCCATGATGGTCTTCAACGTGCTGAGCCTGATCCTGAGCGCCACCATTCTGGTCTTCAAGATCCGCAACGACCGGCGCAAATCGCAGGGGGCGAGGCCACATAGGGAACCCGGGATGGTGCGGACCGGTTGACGTCCTGCTTGTCCAAAAGGCCTCCCATGCCGGAACCGAACGCCACCGCCGAGAATGTCATCGATCCGCGCGACGCCGCCGAAACGGCAGGCCTGCGCTATGTCTCCGACGAGGAGCCCGGCATCCGACGCAAGAAATCCGGCACGGGCTTCACCTATACCGGGCCTGACGGCAGGAAGATCGACGACAAGGCGACCCTCGAGCGCATCAGGTCGCTGGCGATCCCGCCGGCCTACACGGATGTGTGGATCTGCACGAAGGCCAACGGCCACATCCAGGCGACGGGCCGTGACGCCAAGGGCCGCAAGCAGTACCGTTATCATCCGGCCTTCCGCGAGGTTCGCGAGAGCACGAAATACGAGCACATGCTGGAATTTGCCCGCGGCTTGCCGGCGATTCGCAAGACCATCGACGAGCATATGAGCCTGCGCGGCCTGCCGCGCGAGAAGGTGCTGGCCACGGTGGTGCATCTGCTCGAGAACACCCTCATCCGCGTCGGAAATTCCGATTACGTCAAGCAGAACAAGAGCTATGGCCTCACCACCCTGCGCGATCCGCACGTGAAGGTGGAAGGCGGCGAACTGCGCTTCCAGTTCAAGGGAAAGAGCGGCAAGACCTGGCGCCTGCAGGTCAAGGACAGGCGCATCGCCAGAATCGTGAAGGCCTGCCAGGACCTGCCGGGACAGGATCTGTTCCAATATCTCGACGAGAACGGCGAGCAGCAATCGATCACCTCGGCCGACGTGAATGCCTATCTGAAGGAGATCACCGGAAGCGAGATCACGGCCAAGGATTTCCGCACCTGGGCCGGCACCGTGCTGGCGGCCCTCGCCCTGGCCGAATTTGAGGAATTTGACAGCGACGCCAAGGCCAAGAAGAACATCCGGGCCGCCATCGATAAGGTCTCCGCGCGCCTCGGCAACACGCCCAGCATCTGCCGCAAATGCTACGTGCATCCGGAGGTGTTCGACGCCTATCTCGACAGGGACCTGCTGCTGGACATCAAGGAAGAGATCGAGGCGGAGCTGCGTGAGGATCTCGCCAGCCTCAAGCCCGAGGAAGCTGCCGTTCTGGCGCTGCTGGAGCAGCGACTCTCCCGCGAGGTCGAAAAACGGGCGCAGAAAAAACCCGCGAAGAAGCGTCGTGCGTCGTCGGCCGGAAAGCACGGAAGGCCCAGCCCGAGATCCGGGTTTGATCCGTCGCGTTCCGAATGCAGAGCCGAGCATGCAGGCGGCTTGACCTGAAGCCGCTCCCATGGTCCATCGCACCCGCACGGAACGGGACGAGGGTGCGATGGGACGTCCGACGACATTCGCCGCCATTGCGGCCATTCTGGCATGCTGCATTGTGGGCCCAATGGCACCGGCCGCAGCGCAGGGAACCGACGCTCAAAGCTGGCCGGAGATAAAGTGCGCCCGCTACAGGAAGGCGTGGTCCGATGCCCTTGCCCATCGAGGCACGAAGGGATTGGGCAAGGAATTCATCGCACGTCATGAGGCTTTCCTGGCCTCGGGCTGCACGGCGAAGGGCGATGTCTGCCCCCGCTCGGCAGAGGAGCTCGATCTCGCCAACATGATGGTGGTGGCCGCCATGAATGCCGGAACGGCGAGCACGTTTCCGCCCTTCTCCTGCAGAAAGTGACGGGCAGGCTGCCTCCTGCCGGAGAGGGCCTGCCGTTCGAACATTTTCCTGCCTGACCCGTTAGGGCTTCGCGACCTTCATTCCAGCGAGGCCCCTCCATGCGTATCCATCATCTCAATTGCGGTTGCATGTGTCCCGTCGGGGGAAGGCTTTGGGATGGCGTCAGCCGTGGGCTGACGGGACGATTGATCTGCCATTGCCTGCTCGTCGAGACGGACAACAGCGGCCTCGTTCTCGTCGATACGGGTTTCGGTTCCAGGGACGTGGAGGATCCCTACGAGCGGATCAGCCCGCTCTTCATCCACACGAACAGGATCCAGCTGGAACATCGCTACACGGCGCTGGAGCAGGTGAAGAGCCTCGGGTTCTCGCCCCGCGACGTGCGCCACATCGTGCTCACCCATCTCGACTTCGACCATGCCGGCGGACTTGAGGATTTTCCGGAAGCCACCGTTCACGTTCTGCGCGCGGAGGTGGAGGCGGCCGAGGTGAGGCAAGGCTTCATCCATCGCCGCCGCTACAGTCCGAAGCAATGGGACGAGGTGCGCGACTGGCGCTTCTATGACCCCACCGGGGAGCGCTGGTTCGGATTCAGCTCGGTGCAGAACCTCCATGGCGTGCCGCCCGAGATCCTGATGATCCCTCTGCCCGGCCACACCATGGGACATGCGGGGATCGCCATCGACACGCCGGACGGATGGCTGCTCAATGCGGGCGACGCTTATTTCTACCGGCACGAGATGGATGAGGACCCGTCCTGCACGCCTGGGCTTCTCGCCTATCAGCGGATGATGGAGGAGGACCGGCTGCTGCGCCTCCACAATCAGGGGCGGCTGCGGGACCTCGCCAACGACGAGCGCAGCAACGTCAAGATCTTCTGCAGCCACGATCCGATCGAATTCGCCGCGCTGCAGCGCCTGAGCACGGGATGGCGGCCGATTTCGGCGGAATATAGTCCCGGCTTGCGGGCGCATTGAGCCGCCGGCCTCTAGTCCCTGCCTGTCTGCGCCCTAAAAGCAGGCAGGTAGGTCGATGAGGGGAAGCGGAAATGGAATTCGATGCCCTGATGCTCTCGCGCATCCAGTTCGCGTTCACGATCGCCTTCCACATCATCTTTCCGGCTTTCACCATCGGTCTCGCCAGCTGGCTCGCGGCCCTCGAGTTCAACTGGCTTCGCACCGGCAATCCGCTCTACCGCAATCTCTTTCGCTTCTGGGTGAAGGTGTTCGCGGTCTCCTTCGGCCTCGGCGTCGTGTCCGGCATCGTGATGAGCTATCAGTTCGGCACGAACTGGTCGCGCTTCTCCGAATTCACCGGCAACGTGCTCGGCCCCGTCATCGCCTACGAGGTCATCACGGCCTTCTTCCTGGAAGCGGCCTTCCTCGGCATCATGCTCTTCGGCTGGGAAAGGGTCGGCGACCGGCTGCATTTCTTCGCCACCTGCATGGTGGCTTTGGGTACGCTGATCTCCGCCTTCTGGATTCTCTCGGCCAATTCCTGGATGCAGACACCCGACGGGTTTGCCATCGAGAACGGCAAGGCGGTGCCGATCGACTGGTTCAAGGTCGTGTTCAATCCGTCTTTCCCCTTGCGCTATGCGCATATGGTCCTGGGCTGCTATCTCACGACGGCGTTCGCGGTGGCCGGCATGTCGGCCTGGATGCTGCTTCGGCATCCGCACGATGCGCCGGAGGCGAAGCTCGCCGGCTCGCGACGCTCCATGTCCATGGCGCTGTGGTTCGCGACCATCTTCGTGCCGGTCCAGATCGTCATCGGCGATCTTCATGGCCTCGGCGTGCTCAAATATCAGCCGACGAAGCTGGCCGCCATCGAGGGCAACTGGGACCGGATGGCGAACATGCCGCTTCGCCTCTTCGCCATTCCCGACGAAGTGGCGGAGACGAACCATTACGAAATCGGCATTCCGAAGATCGGAAGCTGGGTCCTGACGCATGCCTTCGATGGCGTCGTGCCCGGCCTGAAGGAGGTTCCGCCGGAGAATCGCCCGCCGGTCTGGCCGGTCTTCTTCTCCTTCCGCATCATGGTCGGCATCGGCTTCGCGATGCTCGGCATCGGCCTGTGGAGCCTGTATCTGCGCTGGAAAGGCACGCTGTTCACCAACCGGCTGTTCCTCACCGCCGCCATGATCATGACGCCGTCGGGCTTCGGTGCCGTGCTCTTCGGCTGGTTTACGGCGGAGATCGGCCGTCAGCCCTGGGTGGTCTACGGGCATCTGCGCACGGCCGATGCAGTGTCTCCCATCGCGGCCGGAGCGGTGACAGCATCGCTCCTGACCTTCATCGTCGTCTACGCCTTCGTGTTCGGCTTCGGCTCCTACTACCTCGCCAAGCTCCTGCGGCGCGGGCCCGATCCGATCGAGGATATCCGCGGGGACGATCTCGGCAAGAAGCCGAAGCGTCCGTTCTCGGTGCCTGATGAAGGCCTGGAGGGGCGGCCCGGCCATCGGGCGCAGCCTGCGCGTTAGGAGGGCGAAGCATGTTCGGGTTCGGAACGGAATATGAGGGCCTCGCCTTCTGGCTGCCGTTGATATGGTCGGGGCTGATTGCCGTGGCAGTGGCCATGTACGTGATCGTCGACGGGTTCGATCTGGGCGTCGGCATTCTCTTCAAGGCCGCAGGCAGCGAAAACTGGCGCGACCGCATGATGTTTTCCGTCGCGCCGATCTGGGACGGCAACGAGACCTGGCTGATCCTCGGCGGCGGCGGGCTCTTCGCGGTGTTCCACATCGCCTATGCGGTGCTCATGCCGGCGCTCTACGTGCCCATCATCCTCATGCTGATCGCGCTGATCTTTCGTGGCGTGGCCTTCGAGTTCCGCTTCAAGGCCGAACGGTCGAAATTCCTCTGGGACAATGCTTTCTTTCTAGGCTCCCTGGTTGCGACCTTCTTTCAGGGCATGGTGCTGGGTGCCTTCGTGCAGGGATTTGCCACCGACGGGCGCCAGTTCACCGGCGGTACCTTCGATTTCCTGACGCCGTTCAGCGTGCTGACCGGCGTCAGCCTGATCTTCGGCTACGGGCTTCTCGGCGCGACCTGGTGCGTGATGAAGACCACGGGCGAATTGGAAATCTGGGCGCGGCGGATGGCAGTTCGCTTTCTCTCCGCCACGATCGTCGCCATGGCGGTCGTGTCGGTGTGGGTGCCCTTCCTGGGAAGGCAGATCGAGACGCGGTGGTTCTCCTGGCCCAACATTGCATTCCTCGCGCCGATTCCTCTGCTCACGGCCTACGTGGCCTACAGGCTCCTGCGCGACCTGGAGGAGGGACGCCACTACCGGCCGTTCTTCCTGGCGATTGCCTTGTTCCTGCTCGGCTATCTCGGCCTCGGCGTCAGCCTCTTTCCCTACATCGTGCCGCCGAACCTCACGATCTGGGACACAGCGAACACCGTGAATTCACAGCTCTTCGCCCTGGTGGGCTTCGCGATCGTGCTGCCGATCACCTTCGCCTACACGGCCTATGCCTACTATGTCTTCCGCGGCAAGGTGGCGGAGGAGATCTCTGGCGGAGGCTACGGATACCACTGATGCAGGTTCAAACCCGTCATCCACCGGAGCGGCGTTCCAAACGTCTGCTCTGGTTCGTTTTCATGTACATCGCGAGCCTCGCGGTGTTCGCGGGGCTCGTCTATGGCCTGAGAGGGATCATCCCTCACTAGAGCATCGGAACTGTAGAGCGCATCGTTGAGCGCGGACCTCCGGGTCCGCACGGTGCGCCAGGGTTCAGCGGTAGGTGCCGATGAAGCCCTTGTCGGTGACGACGACCCAGCGGGTTCCGCGACGCTCGATCCCTTCGATGCGGCCGACGCCGGGAAGCACGCCGCCCGGCATGACCTCGTAGAGGCGGCGGTTGCGGTTCTCGACCAGAGCCGCGCCGTTGTAGACCTCGCGCAGCACCCATCCGTCGACAGGTTCGCTTTTCACAGGCTTGAGGGCAGGAGCCTCTTCCCGCGCCGCGGCCTCGGTCGCTGGAGGCGCGGCCGGCGTTGCGGGCTTCGTGTTCAGCCCGGCCAGGGTGGTCAGGATCTGGCTCTCCATCCGGTCGAGCCGGCTTTCAAGAGCGGAGAGCTTTTTGCCGGGTTCCTGCAGGCTGATGGCGAGACGTTCGACTTTCTCGGTGAGCTTCGTCTGCTCGGACGCCGAGGACGTGGAGGCCGTGTGCTCGACGTCCTTGAACGCGACGACCGTCTCCCGGAGGGTGTTCAGATCGCTGCTCAGCCGGGTGAGGATCTCCTGGCTGCGAGCCGTTTCGGCCTCGAGCTTCAGAATGGCATCCTTGTTGGCGAGGGTTCCCATATAGGCGGCCGACCAGCCGGCTCCGACGAGGAGGAGGGCCATGGCGGCCTGGCTCATGAACCTGACGGGCGCGGCGCGGTGCCCGGTCGCGACGGGTTCATTTGGCGTTGCCTCAGGGGAGGAAGGCTTCAGGCCGAGCTTCGCGCTTTTGATGGCCTCTTCCAGGGCCGCGCTGGCCGTGGGGTCGATCTGGACGCTGCCGGCGGACGATAGGCCCGACTGTTTCGCTGCTTCGCTGCGGTCCTGAGAACGTATGTTGATGTCCATATTCCGACCTCATTTCCAGGTCAGAGACCATTAACCCTGAAAGTTTACCAAAGCGTTATCTTTAGAGTTAAGTGCTTGCGCTGCATGCCCTCTCTGTTTGGGGAGGAGCGCAATATTGTGAACCTCTGGTCCGAAGTTTTTGTTGACATAGTTACATATAATAGGGTTACAAAAGGTGGCGTAACGGAATGCGATCACCTTAGGGGCAACTCGATACCCATAAGAGTGCGAGAAACCTGGTCTTCCAGGCCTAACTATAACGAGATACTCTTGTGGGGCCACAGCCCGACATCGCAGCCATCGTCAGGTGGCAAACACTGTGATAAGGTATAACCTTACACAGCGGCTCTACAATCGTGACGGCGCCGGGTGACTGGTCGGCCTATGGAAAGAAGACATGAAGCAGGCATCGAGAAATCGGGAAGATAGCACAGAGGTCCAAGACGCTCTGAAGTCCTGCCTTCCCTCCTTCACCGGGGTTGCCGTGTTCTCGGCGGTGGTCAACCTCCTGGCTCTGACGGGCTCCATCTACATGCTCCAGGTCTATGACCGGGTGCTGTCGAGCCGGAGCATTCCGACGCTGATCGGTCTTTCTCTGATCACGCTTGCGGCCTTTGCCCTCTCGGGCGGCCTCGACATGCTGCGCGGTCGGATGCTCGCCCGCATCGGCGCCCGCTTCGACGAACTGCTCTCGCACCGGGTGTTCGATCTCGTGGCCACGATGCCGCTCAAGGGCGCCAAGCAGGCCGAGAGCATGCAGCCGATCCGGGATCTCGATACGATCCGCGGCTTCCTGTCGAGCCTGGGCCCGACGGCCCTGTTCGACATGCCCTTCATGCCGATCTTCCTCATCGGCTGCTTCATGATCCATCCGGGCATCGGCGTCATGTCGGTGGTCGGCGGCGTGGTCATCATCCTCCTGACCATCTACACCGACGCCAAGAGCAAGGGACCCTCCTACGAGGTGACCAAGAGCGGCGCCGAGCGTCATGCCATGGCCGAGACCAGCCGCCGCAACGCGGAGACCATCCGGGCCAACGGCATGCTGGGCTTCCTGGCCAAGCGCTATGACGAGGTGCATGTCCGCCACGTCAACGACGGTCTCGTCGCCAGCGAGTCCTCGGCCGGCATCAGCGCCTTCGCCAAGGTCTTCCGCATGGTGCTCCAGTCGGCCATCCTGGGCCTGGGCGCCTACTACGTGATCCAGGGCCAGATGTCGGGCGGCCTGATGATCGCCGGCTCGATCCTCATGTCCCGAGCCCTTGCTCCCATCGAAATCGCGGTCGCCCACTGGAAGGGCTTCACCGCGTCCCGCCAGGCCTATCGCCGCCTGCAGCACATCATGACCCTCGTGCCCGCCCAGGGCCAGCGCATGCCGCTGCCGGCCCCGAAGGCCGCCCTGTCGGTGGAGGAAGTCTATATCGGGGCGCCCAGCGCCTCCCTGCCCATCGTCCAGGCCGCCTCACTCCAGCTCCAGGCCGGTCAGGGCCTCGGCCTCATCGGCCCCAGCGCTTCGGGCAAGTCGACGCTCGCCCGCGCCCTCGTGGGCGTATGGCCGACCCTGCGCGGCGAGATCCGCCTGGACGGCGCGGCTCTCGACCAGTGGGAGCCGGACGCGCTCGGCCGCCACATCGGCTACCTGCCGCAGGACGTGGAGCTGTTCGAGGGCACCATCGCCGAGAACATCTCCCGCTTCCAGCCGGATCCCAAGCCGGAACACATCATCGCGGCGGCGCAGACGGCCGGCGCGCATGAGCTGATCCTCAACCTGCCCGAGGGCTACGACACCCGGATCGGCGAAGGCGGAGCCTCCCTGTCGGGCGGCCAGCGCCAGCGCGTGGCTCTTGCCCGTGCTCTCTACGGCAACCCGTTCCTGGTCGTGCTCGACGAGCCGAATGCCAGCCTCGACGGGGCCGGCGACGAGGCCCTGAACCAGGCCATCCTGTCGGTGCGCAAGCGCGGCGGCATCGTCGTCGTCATCACGCACCGACCGGCCGCTCTCGGCCAGGTCGATCAGGTCGCCATCATGGAAGAGGGCCGGATCAAGGCCATGGGACCGCGCGACGAGGTTCTGCAGTCCGTCATGAAACGCAATGCGACGCCGGCACCGGCCCCGGTGCGGCCGCAGCAGGCGCCGGCCGCACCGGCTGCGAACCTGCGAGAGGTTGGTTAAATGTTGGTCATTCAAGCTCCCAAGAAACCCTCGGTCCACCAGCGGATCCTGCGTCAGTCGACCATCGGCGGCGTCGCCATGATCGCCCTCTTCGGCGGGACGATCGGCCTATGGGCGGCTACCTCGACCCTGTCCGGCGCCGTCGTCGCCGGCGGTCAGTTCGTGGTCGATACCAGCGTCAAGAAGGTCCAGCACTCGACCGGCGGCATCGTCGGCGAGCTGAAGGTCAAGGAAGGCGACCGGGTCGCCCAGGGCGATCTCCTGATCCGCCTGGACGAGACCATGACCCGCGCCAATCTTCAGGTGGTGTCCAAGCAGCTCGACGAGTATCTCGGCCGCCAGGCGCGCCTGGAGGCGGAGCGCGACGGTTCGTCCGAGGTCAAGACCCCTGAGGAATTCGCCACCCGGCTGAACGAACCGGCCGTTCAGAAGATCATGTCGTCCGAGCGCACGCTGTTCATCGCACGCGGGGCCTCCCGCGATGCGCAGAAGGACCAGCTCAGGAAGCGCATCGCCCAGTCGCAGGACGAGATCGTGGGGCTGAAGGCCCAGCAGACGGCGAAGGCCCGCGAGGCCGAGCTGATCATTGCGGAGCTGAAGGCGGTCCGCGATCTCTACGAGCGCAACCTCGTTCCGATTACGCGTCTGAATGCGCTCGAACGCGACGCGGCCAGCATCGAGGGCCAACGCGGCCAGCTGATCGCGTCCGTCGCCCAGGCCGAGAGCCGCATTGCCGAGACCCAGTTCCAGATCATCCAGATCGACGAACAGATGCGCGCCGAGGCGATGCAGGAGCTGCGCGAGATCCAGGGCAAGATCGCGGAATACACCGAGCGCCGCGTGGCCGCCGAGGACCAGCTGAAGCGTATCGACATCCGCGCGCCCAGCGACGGCTTCGTCCACCAGCTGAACGTTCATACGATCGGCGGCGTGATCTCGCCGGCCGAGCCGGTGATGAACATCGTTCCGGTGAACGACAAGCTCGAGCTCGAAGCCAAGGTTCTGCCCAACGAGATCGACCAGGTGAAGATCGGCCAGAAGGCGACGGTGAAGGTCCATGCCGCCAACGCGCGCATGGTTCCGGATCTGCACGGCTCCGTCAGCCGCATTTCGGCGGACGTGTCGCGGGATCAGCAGACCGGCGCGACCTTCTACACGATTCGGGTCGAGCTGCCCCAGGACGAGCTCAAGAAGCTCGAGAACATCCATCTCATCGCCGGCATGCAGGCCGAGGTCTTCGTCGAGGTGAACCAGCGCACCCCGTTCGAATATTTCTTCAAGCCCATGCAGGAGCAGATCGCCCGCGCCTTCCGCGAGCACTGATCGCACCTGCCTTGAGACGCTCACGGACCGCGGCCGGTGCTGACACACCGGCCGCGGTTTGCGTTTGGAGCATACCTCAATGCTCCATCCTGTCCCGCTCAAGCCTGGAAAGTTCCGCCTGCGAGCCCATAACAGGGGCGAAGGCTGCGCTCTCCCGCGGCCTTCATCGAAGCCGAAGCCCAGCAGCCGGGCCCAAGGCTTCGATGGTCATGTCGAATCTCTTGAGGAACTTAGCGTTTTGAGGATCATCTTCCGCTTTGGCGGTATCGCAATGCTCGTCGCGGCCATCGTCATCCTGGCCGTGCTGCCCTTTGCTACATCCTTCGTGGAACAATGGTCGCGCCGTGACGTCGAGCTGCGATCCCGCCTCGTATTCAATTCGGTCCGGGACCAGGTCAGCGGACTTCTGGCCCGGAACGACACCCAGCAGGCCGGAATCCTGTTCGAGCGCATCGCTTCGGACGAGCGCGTTCTCGCCATCGGCTATTGCGATGGCCAGGAACTGCGCTTCCCCACCAGCAACATGCCCCCATCCTTCTCCTGCGCCGAGGCGTCCAGATCCGATGCGGAAAGCTTTTCGGTCGTCCGGAACCAGGATCACAATGTGCTGGTCAGCTCCTTTCCCCTGAATGCGGGAGGCCGTCCGGGACACCTCGTGGTCCTGCATGACCTGAGCTATGCCGATCAGCGCGGAGGAGAGGCGAGAAACTATCTCTTCCTGGCCTTGGCCGGCGTCGCCTTCGGGGCTGCGGCGCTCGCCGCCATGATCGCGGCCATCATCATGCGCCGGTGGCTGGCCTCCATCCGGCAGGCTCTCGAGAGCGCCCGAACCGGCAATGCCAATCCGCCCGTGGAGGAGAACATCATCCCGCTGGGCCAGGAGATCCGCGATGTCCTCCAGGAGCTCGAAGCCTCGCGTCGGACCATCGATGCGGCCCATACGGACTGGAGTCCGGAGACCTTAAGGGCTGCCCTGTCCAACGAGCTGTCGGGCTCAGAGGTCATCGTGGTCTCGAACCGCGAGCCGTACA
>DASZBB010000124.1:0-3170 GCA_035944695.1 Microvirga sp.
TCTGGATCGCGTAGGTCACGGCCGACTGCGCCCGGTTCAGCCTGCGCGCTGCCGCCGAGAAGCTGCCGGCTTCCACAACCGTCACGAACACTTGGAACTGGTCAAGCGAGAGAGCATCCATCTCCATCGATATATACGATCATGATGTTCGAAACTATCTCTGTTTTTTTGGGCTTTGCCCTGTGGCATCCCTGGTTGCGTCGCAGCCCGCTCCCAGAGAGGTTCCCATGTCCATCGCCCAGACCAGCACACTGCCCCGTTCCGCCGTGCCCGCAACCACCGGCAAGCCGCTGCGCATCGCGCTCTGGATCGCGCAGGGACTGGTGGCCGTCGTCTTCTGCATGTCCGGCTTCACGAAGCTCGCCACGCCCATCCCCGACCTCGCGGCAATGATGCCCTGGACCGGCGAGGTTTCATCCGGCTTCGTCCGGTTCATCGGCCTGGTGGACCTCGCGGGCGGCATCGGCATCCTCCTCCCGACCCTGACGCGCATTCAGCCGCGCCTGACCGTCCTTGCGGCGCTGGGTTGCGTCGTCTTGCAGGTGCTCGCCTTCGGCTTCCACGCCTCGCGCGGCGAGTTCGCGGTGCTGCCGATGAACGTCGTGCTGCTGGCCCTCTCGGCGTTCGTGCTCTGGGGCCGCGGCAAGAAGGTCCCGGTCGCGCCGCGCGACTGACGCTCGAAGCGGCCAACCTTGCCAGCTTGGCGGAAGACCGCCGCTGCCTGGCTTTGCCATGTCGGAGGACACCAAGTGAACACACGTCTGCCCACCTACTTCATCAGCCATGGCGGTGGCCCCTGGCCTTACCTGGACGGCGCGTTCCGCCGCGCTTTCGATCAACTGGAGCAGTCGCTCCACGACATTCGCCGCGAACTCGGTGACGCGCCGCGCGCCGTGCTCGTCATCTCCGGCCACTGGGAAGAGAATGGCTTCGCCATTTCCTCAGGCGAGCAGCCGGGGATGGTCTACGACTACCATGGGTTTCCCGAGCACACCTATCACATCCGTTACGGCGCACCCGGCTCCCCGGAGCTCGCGCGGCGGGTCCAGGAGCTGTTGCACGTCGGCGGCATCCAAGCGCGCCTCGATCCGGAGCGGGGCTACGACCATGGGACCTTCAGCATCATGAAGCCTCTGTATCCGGGAGAGGACATCCCGGTGGTCCAACTGTCCATTGACCGCAGCTACGATCCCGAACTTCATCTCCAACTCGGACGCCTGCTCGCGCCGCTCCGTGACGAGGGCGTGCTGATCATCGGCAGTGGCCTCAGCTACCACAATCTCCGTGAGGCGCGAAGCAGTGCGGGTGTCGAGCCGTCGCGCGTGTTCGACGCTTGGCTCCACGAGACGTTGGTCGCCGCACCCCCCGGGGAGCGGACCCCGCGCCTCATCAACTGGGAGCAGGCGCCGCTCGCTCGGGCCGCTCATCCGGAGGAGGATCACCTCATCCCGCTCATGGCGGTGGTCGGAGCCGCGGAGAACGAGACTGGCGCGGTCGTCTACCACCAGAAGGACCTGTTCGGCGGCATCACCGCGTCGAGCTTCCGCTTCGGCGACGTGCCGACGGCTCACTGAACACCATCCAGGAAGACATCTCATGACCATTGCCATCACCGGGGCCACCGGACAGCTCGGCCGCCTCGTCATCGATAAGCTCAAGGCCAAGGTGCCAGCCAGCGAGATCATCGCGCTGGCGCGCGATCCCGAGAAGGCCGCTGATCTCAATGTTGCTGTCCGGCAAGCCGACTACGCCAAGCCCGAAACGCTGGCTCCGGCGCTCACCGGGGTGGACACGCTGCTGCTCATCTCCTCGAGCGAGGTCGGTCAGCGAGCTGTCCAGCACCGCAACGTCATCGAGGCGGCGAAGGGCGCGGGCGTGAAGCGGATCGTGTACACGAGCGTGCTGCGTGCCGACACGACGCCGCTCAGCCTCGCGGACGAGCACCGCACCACGGAGGCCGCGCTGAAGGCGTCCGGCATTCCATATACGATCCTGCGCAACGGCTGGTACACCGAGAACTACACCGCATCGGTGGGCGGCGCGGTGGCCGGGGGCGCGTTCATCGGCAGCGCCGGAGATGGCAGGATCTCGTCGGCCACACGCGACGATTACGCGGAGGCCGCTGTGGCCGTGCTGACCGGCGAAGGCCATGAGGGCCGGACGTACGAGCTTGCCGGCGACGAGGCCTACACGCTCTCCGATCTCGCCGCCGAGATCTCCCGCCAGACCGGCAAGGACATTCCCTACAAGAACTTGCCCGAGGCTGACTACGCGAAGGCTCTTGCGGGGTTCGGGCTACCTGACGGGCTGGCCCAGGCCATTGCCAGCTTTGACGTCGACGCTTCGGCGGGGGCTCTCTTCGAGGATGGGCGGCAGCTCTCCCGGCTGATCGGTCGTCCGACGACGTCGCTGTCTGCGGCGGTGGCCGAGGCGCTCCCGTAAAGGCCACAGGGCGGGCGCAATGAGAGCCTGCTCCTGACCTGCCGCTTGAACCGATCACTGCCGTCACTGTTACCAACTGGATTACCAGTCAACCGGAGAAAGGTGCTCCCATGACGAAGCCGAACAACGACACCGCTGTCGAGGAACATGAAGAGGCGCCGAACGAGTTCCTGATCCCACGGAGAACCGCCCTGTTTGGCTTGCTGGGCACGATCCTTACTCCCGTGAGTGGCTTGCTGTCGCCGGCCCTGGCTCAAAGCCCCCTCAAGGGGGCCGCGGAAATCGGTGATGTGCTCGGCAACCTGGACATGTGCCGCGTTACCACGGCCACTGTCGAGGGTCCTTACTACATCGACAAGGAAATCGTCCGCTCGGACATCCGCGAGAATCAACCCGGCGTTCCGCTGGAGCTTGAACTGCGCCTCGTCAATGCGAATGCCAGTTGCCGCCCGATCGCGGGAGCGGTCGTCTCCATATGGCACTGCAATGCCGAAGGAGAATACAGCGGCTACCTGTTCAACGATCCCAACAAGATGCCGGATCTGAGTACCGTCAATGAGCTTGGCCACGTGAAGCACGAAGGTACTGAACGCTTCCTGCGCGGAGCCCAGACCACCGACGCGGACGGAAAGGTAACGTTCCGCACGATCGTTCCCGGCTGGTACACGCCGAGAGCCGTGCACATCCACGTCCGTGCCTTCCTGAACGAGAAGACGATGATCACGACG
>DASZBB010000125.1:0-5181 GCA_035944695.1 Microvirga sp.
GGTGGCGACCTTCTACACGATGTTCAACCTCGAGCCGGTCGGAAAGTACTTCATCCAATTCTGCGGCACCACGCCCTGCGTGCTGCGCGGCGCGGGCGACATCAAAAAGGTGCTGGAACGCCGGATCGGTGATCAGAACCATGTGACACCCGACGGCAACTTCTCCTGGCTCGAGGTCGAGTGCCTGGGAGCCTGCTCCAACGCACCAATGGTGCAGATCAACGACGACTACTACGAAGACCTGACTACCGAGAACTTCGAGAAGCTCCTCGACGATCTGGCCGCTGGTCGCCCTGTGAAGGTAGGTTCGCAGATCGGCCGTAACAGGTCGGAGCCCTTCCAGGCGGTCAACACCCTGCAGGATCCTTCACTCTACGACGGTTCCGTGGTCGGCGCCTGGCGCAAGCGCTTCGAGGAGCAGGCGAAACCCGCCGAGACCGGCGAGGCGGAGGCAGCCGAGGCGAGCGTGCCGGCCCAGGCCAGAGCTGCCAAGCCCGGGGCTGGACGCGCTATCGAGAGTGACGCGGCCGATACGCCGGCCAAGCGCGCCAAGGAAGGCGAGACGCCGATCAATCCGGTGGACCGCAAGGAAGCCGCCGACCCGTCGACAGCCACCAAGGGGCAATCGCACACGGAAGCCGAGCCAAGGCCGGCACCGCAGAGCGGCAAGTCCTACGTGGCGAATCCGAGCAAGGAAGGCGAAGCCGTGCCGAGCAGCTCGACGACGCCGGTCGCCGGTACACCGCCTGCACAAGCCGAGACACGCCGCGACGGCAGCGAGAGCAAGCCGGACGTGGTCGTCGACAAAGACAACAAGTCGTCCTGATGGAGTGATCGGGAATGCTTCAGGACAAAGATCGTATCTTCACCAATCTCTACGGCTTCCATTCGCCCGACCTCAAGGCCGCGAAGATGCGCGGGGCCTGGGACGGAACGAAGTTCCTCCTGGAGCAGGGGCGCGACTGGATCATCAACGAGATGAAGGCGTCGGGCCTGCGCGGTCGCGGCGGCGCCGGCTTTCCGACGGGCCTGAAATGGTCCTTCATGCCCAAGCAGTCGGACGGACGTCCGCACTACCTCGTCGTGAACGCGGACGAGTCCGAGCCGGGCACCTGTAAGGACCGCGAGATCATGCGGAACGATCCGCATCTCCTCGTCGAGGGCTGCCTCATCGCCTCCTTCGCAATGGGAGCACATGCGGCCTACATCTATATTCGCGGCGAGTACGTGGCCGAGCGTCATGCTCTCCAGCGGGCGGTGGACGAGGCCTACGAGGCCAAGCTGATCGGCAAGGACAACATCCACGGCTATCCCTTCGACCTCTACGTCCACCACGGCGCGGGGGCCTATATCTGCGGCGAGGAGACGGCTCTCATCGAGAGCATGGAGGGCAAGAAGGGCATGCCGCGCCTCAAGCCGCCGTTCCCGGCCAATATGGGCCTCTACGGCTGCCCGACCACCGTCAACAACGTGGAGTCGATCGCCGTCGCCGGCACGATCCTGCGCCGCGGGGCATCCTGGTTCTCCGGCATCGGCCGCCCCAACAACGTGGGCACCAAGCTTTTCTGCGTGTCGGGCCATGTGAACAAGCCCTGCAACGTGGAAGAGGCTATGGGTCTCACCTTCCGTGAGCTGATCGACCGACATTGCGGCGGCATCCGCGGCGGCTGGGACAACCTGCTCGGCGTCATCCCGGGTGGCTCATCCGTGCCGATCGTTCCGGCCGAGCAGATCGCCGATGCCTACATGGATTTCGATACGCTGCGGAACCTGAAATCCGGCCTCGGCACCGCCGCCGTGATTGTCATGGACAAGTCCACCGACATCGTCCGTGCGATCGCTCGCATCTCGTATTTCTACAAGCACGAGAGCTGCGGTCAGTGCACCCCGTGCCGTGAGGGTACGGGCTGGATGTGGCGCGTGCTCACCCGCATGGCCGAAGGCCGTGCCCAGAAGCGCGAGATCGACATGCTGCTCGAAGTCTCGACCCAGATCGAAGGCCACACCATCTGCGCGCTCGGCGACGCGGCGGCATGGCCGGTCCAGGGCCTGATCCGCCACTTCCGTCACGAGATCGAGAAGCGGATCGACGATTACGCGGCAAACCCGCATTCCGAATCCGTCCTGATTGCGGCGGAGTGAGATTGAAGATGGCGAAAATCATCGTTGATGGCGTCGAGGTCGACGTTCCCGCGGAATACACCCTGCTCCAGGCCGCCGAAGCGGCGGGAGCGGAAATTCCGCGTTTCTGCTACCATGAGCGGCTCTCGATCGCCGGCAACTGCCGCATGTGCCTCGTCGAGGTGAAGGGTGCGCCCAAGCCGGTGGCCTCCTGCGCCTGGGGCGTGCGCGATTGCCGTCCGGGCCCGAACGGCGAGCCGCCGGAGATCTCCACCAAGTCGCCGACGGTGAAGAAGGCCAGGGAAGGAGTGATGGAGTTTCTCCTCATCAACCACCCGCTCGACTGCCCGATCTGCGACCAGGGCGGCCAGTGCGACCTGCAGGACCAGGCCATGGCCTACGGGGTCGATACCAGCCGCTATCACGAGAACAAGCGCGCGGTCACCGACAAGTATCTCGGCCCGCTGGTGCGCACCTCCATGAACCGGTGCATTCACTGCACCCGCTGCGTGCGCTTCTCCGCCGAGGTGGCGGGGGTGCCGGATCTTGGCGCCCTCTGGCGCGGCGAGGACATGGAGATCACCAGCTATCTCGAGCGGGCTCTTGGCTCCGAGCTGCAGGCCAACGTGGCGGATCTCTGCCCGGTCGGCGCGCTCACCCATAAGCCGGAAGCCTTCCACTACCGTCCATGGGAGCTCACGAAGACCGATTCCGTCGACGTGATGGACGCGGTCGGCTCCTCGATCCGCGTCGATTCCCGCGGCCGTGAGGTCATGCGCATCCTGCCGCGCGTGAACGAGGCGGTGAACGAAGAGTGGATCACCGACAAGACCCGCCAGATCGTCGATGGCCTGCGGCTGCAGCGGCTCGACCGTCCCTTCGTGCGTGAAAACGGCCGCCTGCGTCCCGCATCCTGGCAGGAGGCTTTCGCCACCATCGCGGCCCGTGTGAAGGGGGCGGATCCGAAGCGCGTCGGTGCCATCGTGGGCGATCTTGCCGCCGTGGAGGAGATGTATGCGCTGAAGCTGCTCATGCAGAGCCTTGGCGTGACCAACATCGACGCCCGCCAGGACGGCTCGGTGCTGACCCCGGTCTACGGCCGCGGCTCCTACCTGTTCAACAGCACGATCGCCGGCATCGAGGACGCGGATGCGATCCTGATCGTGGGCTCGAACCCGCGCATCGAGGCTTCGCTCGTCAACGTGCGGATTCGCAAGCGCTGGCGCATGGCTCCGCCGCCGATTGCCATGATCGGCGAGCATGCGGATCTGACCTACCCTTACGATTACCTTGGCGCCGGTCCCGAGACCTTGGCTGAGCTGGCGGGCGGGCGTCACAGCTTCATCGAGAAGCTCCGCGGCGCCGAGCGTCCGCTCATAATCGTGGGGCAGGGTGCTCTCTCCCGTCCGGACGGTCTGGCCGTCCTCTCGGCTGCCGCGCAGCTCGCCCGCGATGTGGGCGCCGTCAAGGACGGCTGGAACGGCTTCTCGGTCCTGCACACTGCCGCGTCCCGCGTCGGTGCGCTCGATCTTGGCCTCGTCCCGGGCGAGTGGGGCCTGAACGCTCAGACGATGGCTCAGGGCGAAGTGGACGTATTGTTCAACCTCGGCGCAGACGAGATCGATATCGCTCCCGGCGCCTTCGTGATCTACCAGGGCACCCATGGCGACCGCGGCGCTCACCGGGCCGACGTGATCCTGCCGGGCGCGACCTACACGGAGAAGTCCGGCACTTACGTGAATACGGAAGGCCGGGTTCAGCTCGCCAACCGGGCGGCCTTCGCTCCGGGCGAGGCTCGGGAGGACTGGGCGATCCTGCGCGCGCTCTCGGACGTGCTCGGTCACCGTCTGCCGTTCGATTCGCTGAATGCGTTGCGGGCAAAGCTCTATGCGCAATTTCCGCACTTCGCAGCGATCGATACGGTCCAACGGGCCGACGGGTTCGCCGCCGTCCAGGCGCTTGCCGGCCTCGGCGGCACCCTTGGCCGGGAGCCATTCGCGAGCCCGGTGAAGGACTTTTATCTGACGAACCCGATTGCCCGCGCCTCCGGCGTCATGGCCGAGTGCTCCGCGCTCGCCCGTGAGCTGAAGCTCGAGGCGGCTGAGTAAGAGGAACGGATCATGGAATTTGGAGATATCCTCCTCGCAGTCGCGATCATGCTGGGCAAGAGCCTGCTCATGCTGGTGGCGCTGCTCATCTTCATCGCCTATGCGCTCTATGCGGACCGCAAAGTCTGGGCGGCCGTGCAGCTCCGTCGCGGCCCGAACGTGGTCGGTCCCTGGGGCTTGCTCCAGTCCTTTGCCGATCTGCTCAAGTTCGTGCTGAAGGAGCCGGTGATCCCGGCTCCCGCCAACAAGGGCATGTTCCTGCTGGCCCCGCTGGTGATGTGCACCCTGTCGCTGGCGGCCTGGGCGGTCATCCCGCTCAATGCCGGCTGGGCGATTGCCGACATCAATGTGGGCATCCTCTACATCTTCGCGATCTCGTCGCTGGGCGTCTATGGCGTCATCATGGGCGGCTGGGCCTCGAACTCGAAATACGCTTTCCTCGGCGCGCTTCGTTCGGCAGCGCAGATGATCTCCTACGAAGTCTCGCTCGGCTTCGTCATCATCTGCGTGCTGCTCTGCGCCGGCTCGCTCAACCTCTCGCGCATCGTCATGGCGCAGGACACGGCGCTCGGCCTGTTCGGCTGGTACTGGCTCTGGCTGTTCCCGATGTTCGGCGTGTTCTTCGTCTCGGCTTTGGCCGAGACCAACCGCCCGCCCTTCGACCTGCCGGAAGCCGAATCGGAACTCGTGGCGGGATACATGGTCGAGTATTCCTCGACGCCGTACCTGCTGTTCATGCTCGGCGAGTACGTGGCGATCATGACCATGTGCGCGCTTGGCACGGTCCTGTTCCTCGGCGGCTGGCTCTCGCCGATCCCGTTCGTGCCCTTCACCTGGGTGCCCGGCGTGATCTGGTTCACGCTCAAAGCCAGCTTCCTTTTCTTCATGATCGCCATGGTGAAGGCCATGGTGCCCCGCTACCGCTACGACCAGCTCATGCGGCTCGGCTGGA
>DASZBB010000126.1:0-5873 GCA_035944695.1 Microvirga sp.
AGAACACGCCCGGCGAACGGTGCATCTGCGAGACGATGACGCGCTCGGTGCCGTTCACGATGAAGGTGCCGTTGTCCGTCATGAGCGGCATGTCGCCCATGTAGACGTCCTGCTCCTTGATGTCCTTCACCGAGCGGGCACCGGTATCCGGGTCCACATCGAACACGATGAGGCGCAAGGTGACCTTGAGCGGCGCCGCGAAGGTCATGCCCCGCTGGCGGCACTCGTCCACGTCGTACTTCGGCGGCTCGAACGTGTATTTCACGAATTCGAGCAGGGCAGTATTCGAAAAGTCCGAAATCGGGAAAACCGATTTGAAGACGGCTTGCAAGCCCTCTTCCGGCCGGCCACCCTTTGGCTCTTCGACCATCAGGAACTGGTCGTAGGATGCCTTCTGAACCTCGATCAGGTTCGGCATCTCCGCCACTTCCTTGATTTTCCCGAAGAACTTGCGAATGCGCTTCCGGCCGATCAGTGTGTTGGCCATCTGGACCTCGTTCCTCATACACGGCTAATCGAGAACCCCGGTGGGTCAGGCTCCTCGATTAGCCGCCCGGCGAAATGCGCCGGATTTCGAACCAATCCGGGCTCGTCGCGAGCCCTTCCAAAACGTCGCCAAAGAAGCCCGGCCTCTTTGACGACACAACGGCCCCAAGCAAAATTGCCTGGGACCGTGTGTTTTTGAGCCCCGATTTCTCGGGGGTAACCCTGCGACCCTGGAGGGCCGCAAAATTACTTAAGCTCGACCTTGGCGCCGACCTTCTCGAGGGTCGCCTTGATCTTCTCGGCTTCATCCTTGGAAGCGCCTTCCTTGACGGTCTTCGGCGCGCCCTCGACGAGGTCCTTAGCTTCCTTCAGGCCCAGGCCCGTGATGCCACGGACTTCCTTGATGACCTCGATCTTCTTGTCGCCGGCAGCAGCCAGAACGACCGTGAACTCGGTCTGCTCTTCAGCAGGAGCAGCACCAGCAGCGGCGCCGGGAGCAGCCGCGACGGCAACAGCCGCAGCAGCGGAAACGCCCCACTTCTCTTCGAGCATCTTCGAGAGCTCAGCGGCCTCGAGAACGGTCAGCGACGAAAGATCGTCAACGAGCTTGGCAAGATCAGCCATTTCTTAGTTCCTTAAGTTCAGTTCGAACGGTTTGATGGTTGAGGTTACGGCCTCACGCCGCTTCGCCTGTCTTGGCATAGGCCCCGAATACGCGGGCGAGCTTGGCCGCCGGCGCAGTGCTGAGCTGAGCGATCTTCGTAGCCGGAGCCTGGATGAGGCCGACCAGCTTGCCGCGCAGTTCGTCGAGGGACGGCAGAGTGGCAAGCGCCTTCACTCCGTCCACGTTCAGGGCGGTCGTACCCATTGCGCCGCCGAGGATCACGAGCTTCTCGTTAGCCTTGGCGAAATCAACAGCGACCTTGGGCGCCGCGACCGGATCGTTTGAATAAGCGATCAGGGTCGGACCTTTCATGAGGCCCGAGATGGACGCGACGTCCTTGCCTTCGAGAGCGATTTTGGCGAGGCTGTTTTTTGCGACCTTCACGGTGGCGCCGGCCTGCTTCATCTGCGTACGCAGCTTCTGCATGTCGGCGACCGTGAGGCCCGCATAGTGGGCGACGACGACAACGCTCGTGGTGCTAAACACGTCGTTGAGAGTCGAGACGAGCTCGCGCTTTGCTGCTCTTTCCACTGGGCTCTCTCCGGTTGGCGGGAATATCCGCCGGTTGCATTTGCCGCTCAAGGCCCGGACTTGCATCCGAGGCATCTTGAACGACGCTCTCGCAAGCCCTGTCCCCCAAATGACGCCTGGCGGCGCACCGGGTGAGATGGTTCGAACCGACTCTCGTCACCTGCGTTGAACAGGTGTTAAACTCGGCTTCCCCGTCTATGCAGGCCCTTTCGAATTAAACCGGCAAGCCGGCACCTGCAGTCTCGGACAGGACATAGCCGGAACGCGCCAAAGGTCGCCCTTTGGCTCGCCGGCTTGTCACCGTCCCGTCTCCGGGACGGATTGGCAGCCAGAGGCACGCGCAAAAGCGGAGCCTCGGCATATGTTGGAAACTCAACGCGTTCTATTAAGCCTTTTTGAAGCATTTGCCAAGAGGCTTTTTGCCGGCTTTTGCCGGGCTCGGACCGCTTATTCGCGATATGGTGTAGCGCCCTCGGTCGCGCAAGCCCCGGCTCGGCCGAGAAGGAAGGCCCTTTCGCGCCCGTTGCGGCTCAGCCCGGCCGCCCGCTCGAAATGGACCTTGGCTTCGGCCCGCCGGCCCGCCCGGAACAGGAAATCGCCCCTTGCCGCCGGCAGCGGCGCATAATCGCGCAGGGCAGTCTCGTCGATGGCGTCCAGGAGCGCCAGACCGGCTTCCGGACCGAACGCCATGCTGTGCGCCACCGCCCGGTTGAGGTCGACCACCGGCGAGGGCATGACCGAGCGAAGGACGTCGTAGAGTGCGGCGATCCTCGGCCAGTCCGTCTCCTCCGCGCTGCGAGCCCGGGCGTGGCAGGCGGCAAGCGCGGCCTGAAGGGCATAGGGTCCGGCAGCCCCGCCCAAAGCCTCGGCGCGCTCGAGTGCGGCGAGACCCCGCCGGATCAGAAGGCGGTCCCACAGGGCCCGATTCTGCTGGGTCAGGGGAATCGCGTCCCCCTGCGGCCCGACGCGGGCTGCCAGGCGGGAGGCCTGGATTTCCATGAGGGCGAGGAGGCCGAAGACCTCGGGCTCCTCGGGCGCCAGACCGGCAAGGATGCGTCCCAGCCGCTGAGCCTCGGCGCACAGGGCCGGACGGACGAGATCCTCGCCCGCGGTTGCCGAGTACCCCTCGTTGAAGATCAGATAGATGACCTCCAATACCGAAACGAGGCGCTTCCGCCGTTCCTCACCGCGCGGCACCTCGAAGGACAGGCCGGCCTTGGCGAGGGTCTTCTTGGCGCGGACGATCCGTTGGGCGACGGCAGCTTCGCTGGAGAGGTAGGCGCGGGCGATCTCGTCAGTCGTCAGCCCGCCGATCAGACGCAGGGTCAGCGCGACCCGCGCCTCCCGGGACAGGACCGGGTGACAGGCGATGAAGATCAGGCTCAGGAGTTCGTCGCCCACATCGTCGTCCATGGCAGCCTCGATCGCCGCGATGCCCGCCTCGTCCTCCTCCGAAAGGTCGCGGCCGATCTCGGCATGCTTGCGCGCGAGCATTCGGTCCCGTCGCAGGAGGTCGATGGCCCGGCGCTTGGCCGCGGCGGTCAGCCAGGCGCCGGGATTGGTCGGCACTCCCGTCTTCGTCCACTCGGACAGAGCGACGACGAAGGCGTCCTGTGCCAGCTCTTCGGCCAGACCCACGTCGCGCACCATCCGGGCGAGACCGGCAATGAGTCTCGCCCGCTCGATCCGGAAGATCGCCTCGATCGTCTGGTGAGTTTCGACGGCCATCATGGTCTTACGCAAGAGGTCGTCGGATTCCTGGTCAGGCAATGGACGGGCTCAAAGTCCTGGGATCTTCGCACGGAGCTGCTTGTCCCGCTCGGCGATTTCCGGGGTCACGACATCGCCGAAATCCGCCATCTCGTAAAACGGACGGATCTCGATTTCACTCGGGCCGAACATCGGGTTCGGACAACGCTTCACCCACTCGACCGCCTCGGCCATGTCCTTGACCTCCCAGACCCAAAATCCGGCGACGAGTTCGCGGGTTTCGGCGAAGGGGCCGTCGATCACGGTGCGGTTCGGGCCGTCGAAGGCGACCCGCTTGCCCTGCGAGGACGGCTTAAGTCCGTCCCCAGTCAGAAGGACGCCGGCCTTGACCAGTTCTTCGTTGAACCGGCCCATGGCCTCGAGGAGTTCGGCCGTGGGCATGACGCCCGCTTCGCTGTCCTCGGTGGCCTTCACCAGTACCATCACGCGCATCGTCTCATCTCCTTGTGCTCCAGGGAGGCCGTATGGGCTCCCCTGTCCCTACGACGAACGGGCATCGGTCGGATCGACATCCCGCCGAAACTTTTTGCACCAGGACCGCCCGAAAGGGGACTGGAAAAGAAAAAGCCCGGCGCAAAGGCCGGGCTTTTCCAAATTCATGGCAATGGGGCCGATCAGCCGCCGATCACCGAGGAGGGATCGACCTTCACGCCCGGGCCCATCGTCGAGGAGATCGCGACGCGCTGGATGTAGGTGCCCTTGGCGCCGGTGGGCTTCGCCCGGGAGACGGCATCGGCGAAAGCCTTGATGTTCTCCACGAGCTTGCCCTCGTCGAACGAGGCCTTGCCGATGCCGGCATGGACGATGCCGGCCTTCTCGACGCGGAACTCGACGGCGCCGCCCTTGGCGGCCTCGACGGCGCCCTTCACGTCCATGGTGACCGTTCCGACCTTCGGGTTCGGCATCAGGCCGCGCGGGCCGAGAACCTTACCGAGACGGCCGACGAGCGGCATCATGTCCGGGGTGGCGATGCAGCGATCGAAGTCGATCGTGCCGCCGTTGACGACCTCGAAGAGGTCCTCGGCGCCCACCACGTCGGCACCGGCGGCCTTGGCCTCGTCGGCCTTGGCGCCGCGGGCGAACACGGCCACGCGGACCGTCCGGCCGGAGCCGTTCGGCAGGTTGCAGACGCCGCGGACCATCTGGTCGGCGTGGCGGGGATCGACGCCGAGGTTCATCGAGATCTCGATGGTCTCGTCGAACTTCGCCTTGGCGCGTTCCTTGATCAGCTTCACCGCGTCCTGGATCGGGTAGAGCTTGGTGACCTCGATGCCCTCGCGGGCGGCGCGGATGCGCTTACCTTCTTTCACAGCCATCAGGCCCTCCTTACGCCACTTCCATGCCCATCGAGCGCGCGGAGCCCTCGATCATGGCCATGGCGGATTCAACGGTGTCGCAGTTGAGATCGACCATCTTCTTCTCGGCGATCTCGCGGATCTGGTCGCGGGTCACGCGGCCGACATTGCCGCCCTTGCCGGGGGTCTGCGAACCCTTGTCGATCTTCGCGGCCTTCTTGAGGAAGTACGAGACCGGGGGCTGCTTCATCTCGAAGGTGAAGGAACGGTCCTGATACGCGGTGATGATCACCGGGATCGGGGTGCCCTTCTCCATCTGCGAGGTCTTCGCGTTGAAGGCCTTGCAGAATTCCATGATGTTCAGGCCGCGCTGACCGAGCGCCGGACCGATCGGCGGCGACGGGTTGGCTGCGCCTGCGGGCACTTGAAGCTTAACGTAGCCCGAGATTTTCTTTGCCATAGGACTGCTCCCAATGGACCAACCGCCCGGCGCCAACCGAGCGGAATGGCAGTTGCAGATCGCGGTGCAGCCTGTTGGTCCCGGCTGGCGACCGGGCAGACCTCCCGCGGATGAAAGCCCCTGTCAGGGGCGTGAGAAGTGCCACCGGAGAGATGCCACTCCTTGTCCGGTCAGACCTTTTCGACCTGACCGTATTCGAGTTCGACCGGCGTGGCGCGGCCGAAGATGGAAACCGCCACCTTGAGGCGGGCCCGGGCGTGGTCGACTTCCTCGACGACGCCGTTGAACGAGGCGAACGGACCGTCGGAGACGCGGACCTGCTCGCCGACCTCGAAGCTGACGGACGGCTTCGGATGTTCGACACCCTCGGCCACCTGGCCCTTGATCCGCTCGGCCTCGCGATCCGGGATCGGAACCGGCTTGGACTTGTCGGCACCCAGGAAGCCCGTCACCTTGGGCGTGTTCTTGATAAGGTGGTAGACCTCGTCGGTCAGGTCGCACTTCACAAGCACGTAGCCCGGGAAGAACTTGCGCTCCGTGTCGACCTTACGGCCGCGGCGCACCTCGACGACCTTCTCGGTCGGGACCATGACCTCGTCGAACTTGTCTTCCAGGCCGCGCTGAGCCGCCTGGTCCTTGATCGACTGGGCGACCTTGTTCTCGAAAT
>DASZBB010000127.1:0-7979 GCA_035944695.1 Microvirga sp.
CAGCAGGCTCACACCAATCTCTACCCGCCGGCAGGCGGCTTCTATCCCAATGGCGGAATCCTCAACCAGATCACCGATAAGCTGACCTATCAGAATCCCAAGACCCTCGAGATCGAGCCCTGGATCGCCGAATCCTGGACAGTGAATGCCGACGCGACGGAATACACCTTCAAAATCCGGAAGGGCGTGACCTTCTCCGACGGCACCCCGCTCGATGCGGCCGCCGTGGCCAAGAACTACGATACGTTCGGGCGCGGCAACAAGGAGCTCAAGCTGCCGATCTCGGAGGTCATCAACAACTATGACCGCAGCGAGGTCATCGATCCGCAGACGGTGAGGTTCTACTTCAAGAAGCCGTCGCCTGGCTTCCTGCAGGGCACGTCCGTGATTGGCTCCGGCCTCGTTTCCCTCAAAACGCTCGCGCTGCCCTATGAAGCGCTCGGCGATGCCACGAAGATTATCGGCTCCGGTCCGTTCGTCGTTGCCAGCGAGACGCTCGGGCGCGAGCTCACTCTGAAAGTTCGACCCGACTACAACTGGGGCCCGGCGAAGCTCGAGCACCAGGGTCGTGCCTATCTCGACGAAATCAAGTATATCGTCACGCCGGAAGACAGCGTGCGCATCGGCGCTCTCGTGGCCGGGCAGGCGGACATCATCCGCCAGATCCAGGCCTATGACGAGAAGCAGGTCGAGGACGAGGGCTACCTGATCTACGCACCCTCGACCCGGGGCGTGAACAACAGCGTCGTGTTCCGTCCCGACAATCCGCTCGTCGCCGATGTCCGGGTCCGTCGCGCGCTGCTGCACGCTACCAACACGGACGAGATCGTCTCGACCCTGTTCTCCGACAATTACCCGAAGGCCACCTCGATCATAGCCAAAACGGCATCGGGCTACGTCGACCTCTCGCCGAAGCTGACCTACGACATCCAGAAGGCCAAGGCGCTGCTCGACGAGGCCGGCTGGAAGCTCGGTGGGAACGGATGGCGCCAGAAGGACGGGCAGACGCTCGAGCTCTCGGCTTATGAATCCCTGCCGCAGCCGCAGAACAAGGAGACGCTGCAGCTCATCGCCCAGCAATGGGAAAAGATCGGCGTGAAGCTGAACGTGCTCACCGCTGACTCCGGCAGCGCCGTCGTGAACAACCTCGATCCCGCCAAAGCGCCGGTTTCGCCCGCCATGGTCGGCCGCGCCGATCCCGACGTGATCAAGAGCCAGTACTATCCGACGAACCGGAACGTCCTGCTGCAGAAGGGCGGCAACAGCGACAAGGTGCAGTCCTTCGTCGACGAGCGGCTGAACGCGCTCCTCGATCAGCTCGCCTCCGAGCCGGACCGCACGAAGCGTCTCGCAGTGGCGGGCGAGGTCCAGAACTACGTGGTCGATCAGGCCTACGCTATCCCGATCTTCGAGGAGCCGCAGGCCTTCGCCGCCGCGCCGCACGTGAAGGGCGTGTCATTCGAGGCCGTCGGCCGCCCCAGCTTCTACAACACCTGGCTGGCGCCGCGTCGCTGACGAAAGAGAAACCCGGCCGGTCAGCGAAGACGAACGACATCCGGCCGGGCTTTGTCGATCTACTGGTATTCAGACGGGATCTCTCATGTCGCGATACATGATCGGAAGGATCGGGCAGGCGGCCCTCGTGCTCTGGGCGGCCTTTACCGTCTCGTTCGTCTTGCTGCAGGCCCTGCCGGGTGATGCGATCCTCATCAAGTTCCTCAATCCCGAACTCGGCCTGGGCCCTGAGCAGATCGCCGACATCCGCGCATCCTATGCGGCCGACAGCCCGCTGGCCGTGCAGTACCTCCACACCGTGGCGAACTTCCTCACGGGAAATTTCGGCTATTCCATTCACGCGGGCGTTCCCGTCGGCGACCTGATCCTCGCCAACCTGCCGCCGACCCTGTGGCTGTCGACGCTCGGCTTTCTGCTGTCGCTTGCCCTCGCGGCGACCCTCGCCGCGCTTTCGGCGCTGTCTCCCTTCGCGTGGCTGCGCTCCGTCATCCAGTCGATTCCCGCGCTGTTCATCTCCACGCCCGTGTTCTGGCTCGGGATCCTGCTGATCCAGATCTTCTCGTTCCAGCTCAAGCTCATCCCGATCATCAATCCGGCTCCCTGGCAGGCCCTGATCCTCCCCGTCGTGACGCTCGCCATTCCGATCTCGGCGCCGCTCGCCCAGATCCTGATGCGCAACATCGACCACGTGCTGACGGAGCCCTTCGTGGCGGTCGCCCGCGCCAAGGGCGCCTCCCATCGCTGGGTCCTGTGGAAGCATGTGGCGAAGAACGCCGTCCTGCCGACGCTCACCATTGGGGGCATCCTGTTCGGCGAGCTTCTGGCTGGCGCCGTCGTCACGGAAGCGGTGTTCGGCCTCAATGGACTCGGCGGGCTGACGCAGCGCTCGGTCAATGATCAGGACATCGCGGTGCTCCAGGCCATCGTGGTGTTCTCGGCGGCCGCCTTCGTGCTCATCAACCTGACGGTGGACCTGCTCTACCCCGTCTTCGATCCGCGCCTCAGGGTAAGACAAGGAGCTGTCGCATGACCGGCTTGAATACGATCGGACGCGGTCTGCTGCGCGACGATGCAAATCTTCTCGAAGGCGCATCTCATAAATCCGAGCGGGCGCCCTCGGGTGCAGGTTGGCTGAAGGCCATCGGCAACATTCAGCCCGGCCTGGTGCTGGCTTGGTCCGTCATGGCCGTCGTCGTGCTGTGGGCGCTGTTCCCGCAATGGTTCACGAGCTACAGCGCCACGGCCGGCGTCGCGCGCCAGCAGCTACGTGCGCCGAGCGCAGAGCATTGGCTGGGCACCGATGCGCTGGGGCGCGATCTTCTCGCCCGCATCATATACGGCGCCGGAAATTCGCTCTCGGGAGCCTTCGTGGCCGTCGGCGTCGGCCTTCTGGTGGGAACGGCCCTCGGCATCATCGCAGGCTCGGCCCGCGGCAGGATCGACGGGACGATCATGCGCGGCGTCGACGTGCTTCTGTCGATCCCGCAGCTTCTCCTGTCGCTCAGCATCGTCACCCTGCTCGGGTTTGGAATCGTGAATGCCGCCATCGCGGTCGGCATCACGTCGATCGCCAGCTTCGCGCGGCTCGCTCGCTCCGAGGTGGTGCGGGTGCGCGCCAGCGATTACGTGGAAGCGGCCTTCGGAAGCGGCGGAACGTTCAGCTGGGTGCTGCTGCGCCACATCCTGCCGAACTCCCTGACCTCGGTGATCGCCTTCGCGGCCCTCCAGCTCGGCTGGGCGATCCTGACCATCTCGACCCTGGGTTTCCTCGGCTATGGGGCGCCTCCGCCCACGCCGGAATGGGGCCTGCTGATCGCCGAGGGGCGCAACTATCTGGCGCGCGCCTGGTGGCTGACGACGGTTCCCGGAATCGTGGTGATCGTCGTGGTCCTGTCGGCGAACCGGATCAGCCAGTCCTTCGGAAAGGCCAGGGCATGACGAGTACCATCACCATCAAGCCCGCATCGACGGACGTCGCGAACCTGCCCGTTCTTGAGATCGGCAATCTCGCTGTGGGCTATCGTGGCAACGAGGGATTCCAGCGGGTCGTCCACGACGTATCGCTCCTGGTGCGTCCGGGCGAGGTCGTGGCGCTCGTGGGCGAATCCGGATCCGGAAAGACTACCACGGCGCAGGCGGTGATCGGGCTCCTGGCCGAGAACGGTCGGCTAGAATCAGGCGCGGTGCGGCTCAACGGCGCGAACATCGCAGGCTGGTCGCAGAAGCAGCTCGACACCATCCGCGGCAGCAAAATCAGCCTGATCCCGCAGGATCCGACAAGCTCGCTCAACCCGGTCAAGACCATCGGCACGCAGGTTGCTGAAGTGCTCCAGATCCACCGGCAGGGCAGCCGTGCGGAGATCGACGCGCGTGTGATCGAGCTTCTGGCACGTGTCGGCCTTTCCCAGCCCGAGCTACGTGCGAAGCAGTACCCGCACGAATTGTCGGGCGGCATGCGCCAGCGTGTCCTCATCGCCATCGCGGTCGCCCTGCGCCCGGCCCTGATCATCGCCGACGAGCCCACCAGCGCCCTCGACGTGACGGTGCAGAAGCGCATCCTCGATCTTATCGACGAACTGCGCCGAGAGGACGGCACGGCGGTTCTGTTGGTGACGCACGACCTGGGCGTGGCCGCAGACCGTGCGACCCACATCGTCGTGCTGAAAGGCGGGCGCATCCAGGAGCAGGGGCCGACTGCGGAGGTTCTGGCTTCTCCGCGCAGCGATTACACGCGCAAGCTTCTGGCCGATGCGCCGTCCCTTGGCAAGATCCGTCTGATCCGGAAAGGATCCACACGCATCGGCGGGAACGACAACGCCATCGTGGTCGAGAACCTCGTGCAGGATTTCGCCGCGCGCGGTCGTCGCGAGGTCTTCCGGGCGGTGGATGGCGTGTCCTTCACCGTGCAGAGGGGAACAACCCACGCCATCGTGGGCGAGTCCGGCTCGGGCAAGACGACGACCGCACGCAGCATCGTGGGGTTCCAGAAGCCCACGTCAGGGCGAATCCTCGTCCACGGGATCGATGTGACGAGCCTGCGCGGCGAGAACCTGCGTCGGTTCCGCAGGACGATCCAGCTCGTCTACCAGAACCCGTTCACCTCCCTCGATCCGCGGCAGACGATCTTCCAGATCGTCGAGGAGCCGCTGCTGAACTTCGATCCCGTGTCGCGCGAGGATCGGGCAAGAAAGGTCCAGGCCATTCTCGATCGCGTCGGTCTTCCTCAATCGGTCCTCACCCGCAAGCCGCATGCGCTCTCGGGCGGGCAGCGGCAGCGCGTCGCCATCGCCCGCGCGCTCGTGCTCGATCCGCAGGTCCTGGTCCTGGATGAGGCGGTGTCGGCTCTCGACGTGACCGTGCAGGCGCAGATCCTGGCGCTGCTCGACGAACTCCAGCAGGCACTCGGACTGACCTATCTCTTCATCTCCCATGATCTCGCGGTGGTCCGTCAGGTCTCGGATACGGTCTCGGTCCTGCACAACGGCCGGCACGTTGACGGCGGTCCCGTCGAGGACGTGTTCCTGCGTCCGGGCAGCGTCTACACGCGCGAACTCATCGGCGCGATCCCGGGTCAGCGCATCGCCGACCGACACTGATGTCAAACGATCCATTGGAGCAGAGCGATGACATTTTCCTCACAGCGCAAGAGGCTCGGGTTCTTCACCCGCCTTCTCGACAAGGCCAGCGCCGGCGAACGCTATCGCCTCGCAGCCGAGCAGATCATCCATGCGGAGCGAAACGGGTTCGACTCCGCCTGGGTGGCCCAGCATCACTTCCATGAGGCGGAAGGCGGGCTCCCGTCGCCGCTCGTGTTCCTGTCCCATATGGCGGCGCGCACGTCGACCATCCGACTCGGCACGGGCATCATCACCCTGCCGCTCGAGAATCCCGTCCGCGTGGCGGAGGACGCGGCCGTGCTCGATCTTCTGTCCGGCGGCCGCCTCGAAGTCGGGGTCGGAACCGGCGGCACGCCGTCGTCCTTCACGGCTTTCGGCCTCGACAGCGCCAGCCGCTCGGAGATCTACGACCGCAATCTTGCCGTCGTGCGCAATGCCTGGAGCGGCGGACGCTTCGAGAGCGGGGATTCCCTCTACCCGGCGGCGCCCGATCTCAACGACCGCGTCTGGCAGGCGACCTTCTCCGTCAGCGGCGGCATTCGCGCCGGAAAGGCCGGCGACGGTCTCATGCTCTCGCGCACCCAGCCCCGGCCGAAGGATGCGCCCCGCGCCTCTCTGCCGGACATTCAGCATCCCATCATCGATGCCTATCTCGAGGCCCTGCCCGAGGGCCAGGAGCCGCGCATCGTCGCCTCGCGCTCGCTGTTCGTCGCCGACAACCGGGGCAAGGCGCTGCGCCTCGCTGAAAAAGGGCTGCGCCGCGTCGTGGCCGACTTTGCCGCCAAGGGCCACGTGATCCCGGGCGACACTCTCGCCGACATCATCGCGGCGCTCGACACCCATGTGGGCACGCCCGAGGACGTGCTCGAGAGCTTGAGCCGCGACACCATCCTGCCGCGGGTGACGGACCTCGTGTTCCAGGTCCACTCGGTCGATCCGCCGCATGAGGACATCCTGCGCTCGATCGAGCTCATTGCCAGCGAGGTGGCGCCGGCGCTCGGCTGGCAGGCGCCCGCCGCCAGGCCCGAGAAGCGCGTCGCCCTCGTGCGCTGAAACCCGCCACGCCAACAACCGGAATGTGAGAAGACCATGAGCAGAAACATATCGGATGTGATCGATCATCTCGCCGGGATCCGGCCGGGATCCACCCTCGACACCTTGCGCGATCAGCGCCCGCAGGCGCGGGAGAACGCGCAGAAGAGCTATCAGGCGCTGTTCGAGCCGGAATTCCCCGGCACCGTCACGGCATTGGAGCGCTATGCCGTCGCCACCTTCGTGGCGGGGCTCCATCGCCAGTCTCACGTGATCGCGTTCTATGCGGCCTCCCTGGAGCGGCTTGGACATCCCAGACTCACCGGCGTGATCAACGCGGAGATCGCCCGGGGCTTGGCCGAGGGTCCGTATGGGCGCTATCCGCAGGGTCCGCTCACCGTCGAGGACAAGGAGGGGCTCGTCTACCAGGTCTCGGCGGAGAACCGGGAGGGCCTCGGATCACGGCTCGCCGCGGCTCTGGAGCACGCGCATCTGCTCGTCTTCCATCCGCGGGACGCGAACCCGGCCGCCTTGCAGAAGCTCCTCGACGCCGGATGGTCGACCACCGACATCGTGACCCTGTCGCAGCTGGTGGCTTTCCTGTTGTTCCAGATCCGCGTCGTCGCGGGGCTGCGCGCCCTTGCGGGTGCGTCCGCGATCGAAAGCACGGATGCGGAATACACGCAGATCTTCACCGGCGTCCTGGCGTCCGGCGCCGTTTGAGAAGGGACCGTTCATGACCGAGACAACGCTGTCGCATTCCGACAACCGCGAGCCCACCGCCTTCACGCAGGAGGAGCTCGGCTGGCTGCCCTGGCTCGAGCCGTTCCCGGCGGACCAGTTGACCGAGAGGCACTGGGCCGGGCTCGTCGACGCCTCGCGGGCCAAGTCGCCGTACTTCCTCCTGCTCGCCCGCGATCCGGACGTGCTGCAGGCGAGGACGAAGACCGACAAGGACATCTTCTACAACACGAGCAATGGTCTTCCCCGGGCCGAGCGGGAGCTCGCCGCGACGGCAACCTCGCGCCATAACGGCTGCATCTTCTGCGCGTCCGTCCATTCGCGCTTCGCCACGCAACACTCGAAGCGCGGCGCCGACATTCAGCGCCTTTTAGACGAGGGCGTCGAGGCGGACATCGACAGCCGCTGGAACGCCATCATCGAGGCGTCGGTCGCGCTGACCGATACGCCGATCGCATTCAGCGGGAGACAGATCGAGATTCTGCGCACGGCAGGTCTCGACGATGGTGAGATTGTGGACGTCATCAACGGAGCAGCCTTCTTCAACTGGGCCAACCGACTGATGCTGTCGCTCGGCGAGCCGACGGCACCGGCAAAGTCTTAGAGAGGTTGGATTCGTAGCGAATATAGCCTGCCGCTGTGAAGGAATGTTAGTTTTTGGCACTTAGCCAACAGCACCCAAGACCTGCTTTTGGGTTCATGAGTGGTGTCCCGCCAAACCCCGCGCTGGATCGCTCACAAACGGTCGTTTGTGAGCGACAATGAGGTGTCAGGAGGGAGCCTTTCTGTGCAGAAATGCAGCCACGCGTATGATTTCCCGATCCTGCGATGCGGCACATTTGGGAGTAGAGGGCCTCGGACATTCGGGAAGACTCTACGAGCAGACCTTTTCGATCCTCTGCTAGCTTCGGCTTTTGACTCGAAGCGGACCATCATGGTTCCGTGATGAGTGACCGGCATCAGTAAGTTCTGGGCCGCTCGCTTCAAGCCTGCGTCCGGAACCCTGTGCATGATAGATCTGGACTCACCCAATATAAGACATTCTCTACACCCTATCGTTGACCAATATTGCAT
>DASZBB010000128.1:0-14278 GCA_035944695.1 Microvirga sp.
CGGGGCTCTTCGGGCGGCCCCAGATATTCTGGCCCATACGGCGGTCAAGCTTGTGCTTGGCCTGAATGCGCTTCGACATCGCTGTTCCTCTTTGTTGTCGAATTTGCGAGGAACGCGCCCTCCTCTTCCCTTCATTCCCGAGAAGGCCCAAGGGGCCGCCTCGAGGGACGGGACGACAGGCCGACCGAAGCCGGGCCACGGGAGCGTAAAAAGTTACGCGGCCCGTGTGGACCGCGTGAACGGGAGGCATTTAGGCGCAAAAGCCGGGAAAGTCAACCAGAGATGAGCCCTTGCTTCAGCCGACGAGCAGCGGCATGTCCTCGATGGTCACCACAGGCAAGCCCTCGTTCTCCAAGGCTTGTCGCAGCGCCATGCTGATCCCGGCCCCGCTCGTGAACACGGCCACGGTTTCGTTCTCGTCCGCCTCGTGACCGGGAACCGGCTGGCCGATCAGTTGAGTTACCCGGCGGCCGATGGCCGGAGCCGGGTCGATCCAGGTCACGGGCCAGAGCGCCAGGGCGTGGAAGCGCTTGAGCAGCAGCGGATAATGGGTGCAGCTGAGGGCCACCACGTCCGTCCTGCCGCCCGCATCCTCGACGAAGCAGGGCCGGAGCTCGTCCAGCAGGTCTTCGTCCGAAACGGGGCTGCCGGCAAGCTCAGCCTCTGCAAAGCCCGCGAGGCGGCGCGAACCGACAAGATTGACCTTGCATCCCGTCGCGTAGGTCTCGATCAGGTCGCGGGTATAGTCCCGTGCCACGGTGGCCGGAGTGGCGAGGACGGAGACATATCCCGTCCGCGTGGTCTGGGCCGCCGGCTTGATCGCCGGAACGGTGCCGACGAAGGGAATCGAGAACCGTTCGCGCAGGTGGGGCAGCACGACGGTCGATGCCGTGTTGCAGGCCACCACGACGATGTCGGGGCTGTGAAGCGCGATGAGCCGCTCCATCACGGCCGCGACGCGCGCGACGATCGCCTCCTCGCTCAGGCGCCCGTAGGGAAATCCCGCATCGTCCGCCGCATAGACGTAGCGTGCGTCCGGACGGGCCTTCAGCACCTCGGAAAAGACCGTGAGGCCGCCGAGACCGGAATCGAAGACGAGGATGGTGGGAACGGGAGACGGCATGACGGCAGGGTTATAGGACGCCCCGGCCAGAAGATCGACACGCATGACTGACCCTTACGAACGCGACTGTGCGAGAAATTCCGACAATCCCTGCTTGGTTTCCGGAGGCGCCATGTTCAACCTGCGGCGCGGGCCTCGCTCCTCCTTGGTCTCCGGTCCCTCGCCTTTCGGCATTTGAGCCGAGAGGCGCTTGACCGGCCAGCCGTCGCTCCAGGTGCTCATGTCGACGAATTTGGGATCCCGCATGAGAGCGGTCGCATCCTTGCCGGCGAAGGCCGCTTCCGAGGCGATGTCGAAGGTTTTCCAGTAGGCGAGGAAGTCGAGCGTGTCGGTGACGTTGTTGCCGAGCTGCTGGGTCAGAATGGTCTGGGGCCCGCTGAGCGCCATGTCGGCGCTCCAGCGCCAGGTGTTCCTCTGCTTGGGATCGCGCGGCGGATCCGGCGGCAGCTTGATCGCGGAGGCATCGTAATCGGCCTTGGGGGACCCAGGCGACGCGAGCGTCGCGGTCAGGGCCGGGAAGCCATGATCGTCGGAGGAAGCCCGCATGAACAGCTTGCGGGTGGACGGAACGGCACTGGCCTGCTGGAGGATCAGGCGGGAGGCGCGATCGCTCGGCAGGTAGTCCCGGTCGCCGCTCATGGCGATGATCAGGGTTGCCGGATCGATGGTGGAAAGATCCCGCAGAAGGATGCCCCGCTCCTTCTCGTTGGACGCGATGCCGCCCGGCATCAGGCCGAAGATCAGCTTCGGCGCCGGAACCTTGCCGGACCCCGCCCCGGCCGCAAGGTTGAGGGCGATCGGCATGCCCGCCGAGTGGCCGATGAACGCGACCCGTTCCCTATCGGGCTTGGCATTCGGATCGTCCGCCAGCGCCGCGAGGGCACTCTGGATCAGGTCCTCGGCAAGGTTCGAGGCATCGGCCGGACGGGAGCGGTTCACGTCCTGGAACCGGGGAAAGAGCACGAGATGACCCTTGCGGGCCAGATGCTCGATCCAACCGCCGTAAAGGCCCGGATTGACCGCTCCCCAGGAATGCAGGAACACCACGACGGGACGGGGCCTCGCAGGCGTATCGCTCCCGTGGAACACGAAGGTTCCGCTGCTTGTCGTGCCGACGGCCCGCTTCACGACCTCGCTCGTCTTGTAGTCGCGCCCGCCAGGGCCTTGCGCAGGCTGCTGCGGCGGCGTGGCCGCATAAGCCGATGATGCGGCCAACGAAGCACCAAGGAGCAGGACAGGCAGCGGGGAGCAGCGCATCGTCGTCTCGAACTCTTGTACGATCGGGCAGATAGTGCCCGATCGTTATAAGGCCACGATTTACTTAAGGTTTTCTCAATCGTCTTCCTTCCGCAAGGGCACGAATCGCCCCACGCAGGGTCCGCACCTCCTGCTCGGTCATCTCAAGGCGGTGGAAGATGTCCCGCATGTTGCGGGTCATGGTCGGCTTCTTGTCCTCAGGATAGAAATTCACCGCATCGAGCTCGGCCTCGATGTAGTCGAAGAACGACGTCACCATTTCCCGGGGCGCCGGAGGAGAGTGCCGGCCGCCCTCGAAGGGCAGCGCGCCGCCGGTGGCGAGCTTGTACCACTCATAGGAGACGAGAAGGACCGCCTGCGCGAGGTTGAGCGAGGAGAATTTCGGATCGACCGGGAAGGTGATGATGGCGTCCGCCAGGGATACCTCATCGTTCTCGAGCCCGGTGCGCTCCCGTCCGAACAGGATGCCGACGCCCTGCCCCGACCCGAGTCGCTGCTGTGCCTCCTTCATCGCATCATCCGGCGCGAAGACCCGCTTCATCTGCCCGCGCTCGCGGGCCGTCGTGGCGAACACGAAATTCAGGTCCGCAATGGCCTCGCGGACGGTGTCGTAGAGCCTCGCCCCCTCCAGCACATGGGTTGCGCCGGAGGCCGCCGAATGCGCCCCTTTCTTGGGCCAGCCGTTGCGCGGCGACACGAGGCGCAACTCCGACAGTCCGAAATTGGCCATGGCCCGGGCTACCATGCCGATGTTCTCGGCCAATTGCGGTTCCACGAGGATGATGATCGGGCGCGTCATAGGGTCTGGTCAGATCGGGTGAATGGTCGATCTTCCATAACGTCAAAACCGATCCCGCGACTAGGTCTGTCGGGACGTGACGATGAAGCCTGCAAAGGCTCACGAAAAAACCTCCCCGGGCTTCCCCGAGGAGGTCTTTCAGCGTCAAACCGATGGTTCGACCCGCGTCTTACCAGCAGCCGCCCCAGCCGCAGTAATAGCCCGGACGGGCAGCCGCGGCCCCGATGGCCGCGCCGCCGACGACGCCGACCGCCGTGCCGACGGCCACCTGGCTCGCGGCTGCGTTGGACTGCGCGACGTTGTTGCGATAGTTCGCGTTCCGGCAACGCTCATAGGCCCGCGTTCCGGGCTTCAGGCCCGATTCCATGCAGACGGAATCCGCATTGGCCATGGATTGTTCGGCAGTCTGGCAGCCGGCCAGAACCAGGGCGGCCGTTCCAAGAATGATAGCAAGACGCATGTCAGCTCCCTTTTGTGTTCAACAAAGTCCCTCCGGCGGCAGCCTCGATCCCAATGGTTCGGATCTGATGCCTCTGAGGAAGCCGCCGGAATGAGGGGATCTGAACTACGGATAAGCTTGGCTTTCCGTGCGACAGCACACGTGCCGTGGTGAATTTTCCTCCCGAGGGAACTCAGACCCGTGGATATTCCTTATTTCCTGCGATGTTAACGTCACAATATCACGATCATCGCCGATCGTCACGGAGTAACTGTGACCCTGTTGCGCTCCATTGCGTCGAGCCTCTGTCTGCTCCTTTGGCTGTCATGTCCTGCCTACGCGGCCTCTCCGGCAGGAGCCTCCGCTGCAACGCCCCCTCTGTTTCACGGAAATTGGTGCGGCGCCGGCGACGCGAACCGAGCCTCTCCGATCGATGCCCTGGATGCGGCCTGCCGGGCACACGACCTCTGCTACGAACGGGCGGGTCGGGGCGCCTGCCTGTGCGACCGCGCCATCCTCAGGGCGACGGCGGCGCTCGTGAGAAGCCCCGAGGTTCCGGAGGCGGTTCGGAGCAAGGCGGCGACCGTCAACTCGCTCTTCAGCGCAGCCTTGTGCACGGAAAGCCCAAAATCGCCGCGGCAGGCGGGACAGCGCTGAAATCCTGCCCTGCCCCCACCTTCCCCACCGGCCTTAACCGCGCTATAGCCCCCGCAACCCTCCTGCCGAACGGCAGGACTGTTCCAGCCCAAAGCGCAAGGTGAGATCATGGCGAAGATCAAGGTTGCCAATCCGGTCGTCGAACTCGACGGCGACGAGATGACCCGCATTATCTGGCAGTTCATCAAAGACAAGCTGATCCACCCCTATCTCGACATCGACCTGAAGTACTACGATCTGGGCGTCGAGCACCGCGACGCCACCAACGACAAGGTCACCGTCGAGGCCGCCGAGGCGATCAAGAAGTACGGCGTCGGCGTGAAATGCGCCACCATCACGCCGGACGAGGCCCGCGTGAAGGAGTTCAACCTCAAGGAGATGTGGAAGTCGCCCAACGGCACGATCCGCAACATCCTCGGCGGCGTGATCTTCCGCGAGCCCATCATCTGCAAGAACGTTCCGCGCCTCGTGCCCGGCTGGACCCAACCGATCATCGTCGGCCGCCACGCCTTCGGCGACCAGTACCGCGCCACGGACTTCAAGGTGCCCGGCAAGGGCCGCCTGACCATCAAGTTCGAAGGCGAGGACGGCACGGTCATCGAGAAGGAAGTCTTCAAGTTCCCGGAGGCCGGCGTCGCCATGGCGATGTACAACCTGGACGAATCGATCCGCGACTTCGCCCGCGCCTCGTTCAACTACGGCCTGAACCGCAAGTACCCGGTCTATCTCTCCACCAAGAACACGATCCTCAAGGCCTATGACGGCCGCTTCAAGGACATCTTCGAGGAGATCTACCTCAACGAGTTCAAGGCGAAGTTCGACGCCGCCGGCATCCATTACGAGCACCGCCTCATCGACGACATGGTGGCCTCGGCCCTCAAGTGGTCCGGCGGCTATGTGTGGGCCTGCAAGAACTACGACGGCGACGTGCAGTCCGACACGGTGGCCCAAGGCTTCGGCTCCCTCGGCCTCATGACCTCCGTGCTGATGACGCCGGACGGCCAGACGGTGGAAGCGGAAGCCGCCCATGGCACCGTGACCCGCCACTACCGCGAACACCAGAAGGGCAAGGAGACCTCGACGAACTCCATCGCGTCGATCTTCGCCTGGACCCGCGGCCTGGCTCACCGCGCCAAGCTCGACAACAACGAGGAGCTCGCCCGCTTCGCCCAGACTCTCGAAAAGGTCTGCGTGGACACGGTCGAGGCCGGATACATGACCAAGGACCTGGCGCTGCTGGTCGGCGCCGAGCAGAAGTGGCTCTCCACCACGGGTTTCCTCGACAAGATCGACGAGAATCTCAAAAAGGCCATGGCGGCTTAAACAGAGCGCCATCTCCGAATAAGATGAGAGCCCGGCGTCGAAGCCGGGCTTTTTCTGTTTGGGAGGGAGAATGGTCGAGAAACAGAACCCCGTCATGACCGGCGGCTGCCAGTGCGGCACGGTCCGCTACGCGCTCATGTCCGAGCCGACCCATGCCAGCATCTGCCATTGCCGCATGTGCCAGAAGGCATTCGGCAACTACTTCGCTTCGCTGACCGGCGTGCCGCGGAAGGACCTCGTGTGGACGAAGGGGCAGCCCGGCATCTTCAGGAGTTCGGAGGCCGTGGAGCGCGGGTTCTGCCGCGATTGCGGCACGCCGCTGTTCTATTCCTACCTGGAAGACGACCGCATCAGCGTCTCGATCGGAAGCCTCGACGAACCGGCCCGGGTCACACCCGAGATCCAGTACGGATTGGAGAGCAGGCTCCCGGCCTTCGAGAAGCTGCACACGCTGCCAGGCCAGCGGACGGACGATTATGCGACGCCGGCCCAGTTGGAAAAGATGGCCTCGCGTCAGCACCCGGATCACGATTGAAGCCGAAGACCACTGCGTCATCACCTTCCCGGACCTGATCCGGGGATCAGTGCCGGTGATTCCGATCTGACGAGCGCCGAGCTTCATGAAAGCGAGATGGCCGGGACAAGCCCGGCCATGACGCGTTGAACAGACGAGGCGCTAAGCGGCCGCGAGCGCCGCCTCGATCGCCGCCAATGCAGCCTGGGCCTGAGCGCCGTCGGGACCGCCGGCCTGGGCCATGTCGCGGCGGCCGCCGCCGCCTTTGCCGCCGAGCTTTTCCGAGCCGACGCGCACCAGGGCAACCGCATCGACCTTCGCCGTCAGGTCTTCCGTGACACCGACCACGATTCCCGCCTTGCCGTCTTCGGCGACACCCACGATGGCCACGACGCCGGAGCCGAGACGCTTCTTGCCCTCGTCGGCGAGGCTCTTGAGGTCCTTCATCTCGACGCCGGTGACCGCGCGGGCCATGAGCTTGATGCCCGCGACGTCCTTGACCGGTTCCTCACCGCCGCCACCGCCGCCCATGGCGAGCTTGCGGCGCGCCTCGGCCAGGTCGCGCTCCAGCTTGCGGCGCTCTTCCAGAAGAGCCGCGAGGCGCGCGGAGACCTCGTCCACCGGCGTCTTGAGGAGACCAGCGACCTCGCGCAGCTTGCGGCTTTCCTCCGCGAGGTGACGACGGGCGGCGTCGCCCGTCATGGCCTCGACGCGGCGGACGCCGGCCGCAACCGCATTCTCGCCCACGATGGTGATGACGCCGATGTCGCCCGTGCGGTTCACATGCGTGCCGCCGCAGAGCTCCACCGAGAACGCCTTGTTGGCCTCGCCCTTGCCCATGGAGACGACGCGAACCTCGTCGCCGTACTTCTCGCCGAAGAGCGCACGGGCGCCGGATTCGATGGCCTCGTCCACGGCCATGAGCTTGGTGACGACCGGCTCGTTCTGGAGCAGCACCCGGTTGGCGATCTCCTCGACCCTGGCGAGCTCCGCGTCCTCGATGGGCTTCGGGTGGCTGAAGTCGAAACGCAGGCGGTCGGGGGCCACCAGCGAGCCTTTCTGGGCCACGTGGTCGCCGAGCACCTGGCGCAGGGCCTCGTGCAGGAGATGGGTCGCCGAGTGGTTGGAGCGCACCGCAGAGCGGCGCCCGTGATCGACGATCAATTCCAGGGACTGATTGAGCTTCAGGGAGCCGTGTTCCACGGTGATATGGTGCACGAAAAGATCGCCGAGCTTCTTCTCAGTGCCGGTCACGAAGACCCGAGCCCCTTCGCCTTGCATCACGCCGGTATCCCCGACCTGACCGCCGGATTCGCCGTAGAACGGCGTCTGGTTGAGCACCACGAGGCCGGTCTCCCCGGCCTTGAGCTCCGCCACCTCCTGGCCGTCCCTGAGGAGCGCCAGGACGATGCCCTCAGCCGTTTCGGTATCGTAGCCCAGGAACTCGGTCGCGCCGGTGCGTTCCTTGACGGAGAACCACACGGTTTCCGTCGCCGCCTCGCCCGAGCCGGACCAGGCTGCGCGCGCCTTCTCACGCTGGCGCTGCATGGCTGCGTTGAAGGCCTCCATGTCGACCCCGATGCCGCGGGGCTTGAGCGCGTCCTGCGTGAGATCGAGCGGGAAGCCGTAGGTGTCGTAGAGCGTGAAGGCCGTATCGCCCGAGAGGTTCTGCCCCTTGGCGAGGGTGCGGCTTTCCTCGTCGAGGATCGACAGGCCGCGCTCCAGGGTCTTGCGGAAGCGGGTCTCTTCCAGCTTCAGGGTCTCGGTGATCAGCGCCTCGGCACGGATGAGCTCCGGATAGGCCTGCCCCATCTCGCGCACGAGAGCCGGCACGAGGCGGTACATCAGCGGGTCCTTGGCGCCAAGAAGCTGCGCATGGCGCATGGCACGGCGCATGATGCGGCGGAGCACGTAGCCGCGGCCTTCGTTCGACGGCAGCACGCCATCGGCCACCAGGAACGACGAGGCGCGCAGGTGGTCGGCGATCACCCGGTGCGAGGCCTTGCGGTCGCCCTCGGGCGCCACGCCGGTGGCATGGACCACCGCCTCGATGAGGGTGCGGAACAGGTCCGTGTCGTAGTTCGAGTACACGCCCTGCATGATCGCGGAAATGCGCTCCAGCCCCATGCCGGTGTCGATGGACGGCTTGGGCAGGCCGATGCGGTTGCCGGGCTCGATCTGCTCGTACTGCATGAAGACGAGGTTCCAGAACTCCAGGAACCGGTCGCCGTCCTCGTCGGGGCTGCCGGGAGGGCCGCCCCAGAGCTTGTCGCCCTGGTCGATGAAGATCTCCGAGCACGGACCGCAGGGGCCGGTATCGCCCATCTGCCAGAAATTGTCGGAGGTCGGGATGCGGATGATCTTGGAATCGGAGAAGCCGGCGATCTTCTTCCAGAGGTTCGCCGCCTCGTCGTCATCGTGATAGACCGTGACGAGGAGCCTGTCCTTCGGCAGGTTGAATTCCTTCGTGATCAGGCCCCAGGCAAGCTCGATGGCGCGTTCCTTGAAGTAATCGCCGAACGAGAAGTTGCCGAGCATCTCGAAGAAGGTGTGGTGGCGCGCCGTGTAGCCCACATTGTCGAGATCGTTGTGCTTGCCCCCGGCGCGCACGCATTTCTGCGAGGTCGTGGCGGTGCTGTAAGGCCGCTTCTCGACACCGGTGAACACGTTCTTGAACTGCACCATGCCGGCATTCGTGAACATCAGGGTCGGATCGTTGCGCGGCACGAGGGGGCTCGAGGCGACGACCTCATGGCCGTTCTTGGCGAAGTATTCGAGAAAGGCCGACCGGATTTCGTTGACGCCGTTCATGTTCATGGGTTTTCAAACTTAAGGTAGGGGCCTGAAGGCCCGTCAAGATCTTGGTGGTGGCCGGTTTTAGCCGCCCGCGCCCCCGCTGTCGAGGCGGCGTTTCGGCGAGGCGAGCGAATAGGCCCGCAAGGGGAACTTGGGGCCGGGCCCCGTGCCCACGGCCTCGAAGCCGACCCGCTCGAGAAGGCGGTGGGAGCGGACATTGGGCTCATCGACCAGCGCCACGAGTCGGGCGTGTCGCAGATCGAGAAAAGCATAGTGGGCGGCGCGCCTGAGCGCCTCCCCTGCATAGCCCCTGCCCCATGCCTCCGGTCGGAGCGCGACCACAGGCTCCACCGCGTCTGCAAAATCGGCAAAGGCACGCGCGACCTCCCCGGAAACCGGCTGGAGGCCGATGATCCCGATCCAAGCACCCTGCGCGGTCAGCACCGACCAAAGGCCGAGACCCCTCGGTTCATAACCGGTAGCCTCCTGTCGGAGGCGCTCGACCTGGGCACGCTCCAGGACGGTGTCGTCGCAGAGATGGCGCCTGACGCCGGGCCGGGTCAGCAGATCGTGCAGGCGGTCGAGGTCTGCCTCCATCAGGGGAACCAGCCGCAGGCGTTCGGTAGCGAGTTCAGGCAGCATGCCCGGATCGTGGCGCCCTGCTCCCTTCGCGGCAACCGGCGAAGGATCGTCGTCTTCCGTGACGAGTGTCGGAAGCTGTTGAAGAATAGACCAAGTCCTTATTCGGCCTCAATTTGTTGGTGCTAATCTTACCTTCGTCCGTTGCAAGTTGTTCCAGTCGTATTTCATATGTTTCTTTTCCCAGCAGGCGTTAGAGCGCCGAAACGAAAGAAATCATTTCTCGACTCCTCTTGGACGCGTGTCCGCCGGACAGCCGGAGCCGGCGTTTGTGCCCTGGCCCTGTTAGGTGACACGGCTGCGGCCCAAACGGCAGAGCGGACCTGGCATCTGTCGGTCTACGGCAGCCGATGGGTCAATGCCGATCTGCTGGAGATTCCGGAGCGGACTTTCACGGGCGAACTGACGGGCGAGGACGCCTACTTCGTCGGGGCCGGCCTTTCGCGGGTCATCGTCCCGTCCTTCGCCATCCCGCTGCCGGGCACGGATTTCGCGTTTCGGGGCAACCGGATCGAGCTCGAAGGACAGGTCCTCCGCCATTTCGGCGATCAGAGCCACTGGGAGGGGACGATCGCGCTCATGTTCCGGACGGGGCAGATCCCGCTGTTCGGAGGCTTGAGCGTCAATCTGGCCTTCGGCGAGGGCCTGTCCTACGCATCGGAGCGTCCCCGGCTCGAAGGCAGCTTCCGGGTCGAGCCGAGCCGCTTTCTCAATTATCTCGCGTTCGAGGCGGAGTTCTCCCATGCCTCGCTGCCAGGCGTGTATTTCGTCCCGCGGATCCACCACCGCTCCGGAATCTTCGGGCTCATCGCGGAGCGGGAATCCGGCTCGAATTTCATCGGGGCCGGGATCCGCATGGACCTGCGGTAAGCGCGAGAGCGGCCCGGCGCGACCCTGACAGGCGGGCACCAAGGAAAAGACCGCCGCGATCTCTCGCGACGGCCTCTCTTTGCCCTTGAAGGAGAGCAAAAGCTTATTCAGCGGAACCTTCATCCAGGTCGTCGGCGGTCGGGGTCGCCTGCTCCAGGATGCGGTCGGCGAGCAGGCCGGCATTCTGGCGGATGAGCGCCTCGATCTTGCCGGCGATCTCCGGATTGTCCCGAAGGAACTGCTTGGCGTTCTCGCGACCTTGACCCAGACGCTGGCTGTCGTAGGAGAACCACGCGCCGGACTTGTCGACGATACCGGCCTTGACGCCGAGATCGATGAGCTCGCCCACCTTGGATACGCCCTCGCCGAACATGATGTCGAACTCGACCTGCTTGAAGGGCGGAGCGACCTTGTTCTTCACGACCTTCACGCGCACCGAGTTGCCGATCGGATCGTCACGATCCTTCAGCGTCGAGACGCGGCGGATGTCGAGGCGCACGGAAGCATAGAACTTCAGCGCATTGCCGCCCGTCGTGGTCTCGGGCGAACCGTACATGACACCGATCTTCATGCGGATCTGGTTGATGAAGATCACCATCGTGTTCGAACGCGAGATCGAACCGGTGAGCTTGCGAAGGGCCTGGCTCATGAGGCGTGCCTGGAGGCCCGGCTGAACCTCGCCCATCTCGCCGTCGAGTTCGGCCTTCGGGGTGAGCGCCGCCACCGAGTCGATGACGAGCACGTCGACCGCGCCGGAGCGGACGAGGGTGTCGGCGATCTCGAGGGCCTGCTCGCCGGTGTCGGGCTGGGAGATCAGCAGATCGTCCAGGTTGACCCCGAGCTTGCGGGCATAGACCGGATCCAGCGCATGCTCCGCGTCCACGAAGGCGCAGACGCCGCCCTTCTTCTGGGCTTCGGCGATGGTGTGCAGGGCGAGCGTCGTCTTACCGGAAGATTCCGGTCCGTAGATCTCGATGATGCGGCCGCGCGGCAGGCCGCCGACGCCGAGCGCGATGTCGAGGCCGAGAGAGCCGGTCGAAACGGTCTCGATTTCCACGGGCTGCTGGCCTTTGCCGAGCCGCATGATCGAGCCTTTGCCGAAGGCACGCTCGATCTGGGAGAGCGCCGCGTCGAGAGCTTTCGATTTATCTTTATCCATTGATGAGCTTTCCACCAGTCTCAGGGAGGACTGTGACATGACCTAACATCCTTATGGCAGGAGGAAGAGTGAATCTCAACGCGGTGTTGAGAGAATATATGTACTCACTTTGTTCCCCCTTACAAGTTCTTTTTTCGTTCTCATTCGAGAATTCACAGCTCTCGTCCAGATCACGATGACGCAGGGTTAAAAACTAGTTAAAACAACGGGTTATCGCGCCATCACCTGCTTCACGGTCTCGACCAGCTGGCGCAGGCTGAAGGGCTTGGGCAGGAAGTTGAACTCCTCCCCTTCCGGCAGGTTCTTGCGGAAGGCTTCTTCGGCATAGCCGGAGACGAAGATCACCTTCAGGTCGGGGTAGAGCTTGCGCAATTCGCCGAGCAGGGTCGGGCCGTCCATTTCGGGCATGACCACGTCGGAGACCACGAGATCGACCGGGGCGCCCCGCTCCTGGATGATCTCCAGAGCCTCGATCCCGGAGGCCGCCTCCAGCACCGTATAGCCCCGGGCGGAGAGCGCCCGGGCGTTGACGGCGCGGACCGGGTCCTCGTCCTCCACGAGGAGGATGGTGCCCTGGCCGGTCATGTCGGCCGCCGGCTTCTTGGGCGCATCGGCCTTCGCTTCCTCGGGAGCTTCCTGTACATCAGGGACGTGGCGCGGCAGATAGATGCGGAAAGTCGTGCCCTCGCCAGGCTTCGAATCCACGTCGATATAGCCGCCCGACTGCTTCACGATGCCGAAGACCGTGGAGAGGCCGAGACCCGTGCCCTTGCCCACCTCCTTGGTGGTGAAGAACGGCTCGAAGATCTTCTCCACGATATCGGGCGTCATGCCCAAGCCCGTATCGGAGACCTCGATCACCACGTAATCGGCCGGCGGCATCGCACTGACGTTGAGGCGGGCCGCCTCGGTTGCCGAAACATTCGCCGTGCGGATCGCGAGCTTGCCGCCGTTGGGCATGGCATCGCGCGCATTGACCGCGAGGTTCACCACCACCTGCTCGAACTGGTTCACGTCGGCCTTGACGAACCAGAGATCGCGGCCATGGCTGAGATCCAGTTCCACGCGCTCGCCCAGCAGGCGCTTCAGCAGCATGGAGAGATCGTAGAGTCGGTCATTGAGGTTCAGCACCTCCGGGCGCAGGGTCTGGCGGCGGGAGAAGGCGAGCAGCTGGCGCACCAGGCTCGCCGCCCGGTTCGCGTTCTGCTTGATCTGCATGATGTCCTGGAAGGACGGATCGGTCGGCCTGTGGTTGGCAAGCAGCAGGTCACTGTAGCCGATGATCGCCTGCAGCACGTTGTTGAAGTCGTGCGCCACGCCGCCGGCGAGCTGACCCACCGCGTTCATCTTCTGCGACTGCGCGAGCTGCTCCTCCACCTTCCGGAAATCGGTGGTGTCGAGAGCGTACAGAATCGCCGTCTCGCCTTCCGCACCCGTGTCACCGACCGGCGTTACCCAAACGCGCACGGAGCCGCCGTTGTCTCCCGCGGTCTGAAGCTCCAGGGGCGGGATGTCCCCCTTGTTCTCCGCCGCGGCTTTGAGGGCGGCTTCGATGGGCCCGCGTTCGCGGAACGTGTCGAGGATCGATGCTCCGCTGGCGCCGCTCTCGCCTGCGCGGATCAGGGTGCCGAACAACTTGGAGAAGGGCGCATTGGCATGGATGATCCGGCCAGCCTGATTGACCGTTGCGATGGCGATCGGCGTGTTGTTGAAGAAACGCGCGAAGCGCACTTCCGCGGCGCGCTGTCCCTCGTCGACCTCTCCTCCCGCCGAGCGGTTGAGGACGAGCGTCCGGGATGCGCCCATCCGGCCGTCCTGCCCGAACGCGATACGATGATACAGGCGCACCGGAAGGAACTGGCCGTTGCGGCGGCGCAGGTCGAGATCGAACGTCTCCGTGCGCACGCTGCCCGGCTCGCCGGAGAACGACGTCATCATGGACACCACGTCGCGAGGCACGATATCGGAGAGGTTCAGCCCGCCGGAGCCGACCTGGGCGAGATCGTAGTCGAGCCACGACGCAAGGGTCGCGTTCAGGTAGATGATCGAGCCGTCGGGGTCGACGGAGAGAAAGCCCGCGGGAGCGTGATCGAGGTAATCGATGGCGTGCTGAAGCTCCTGGAAAACGTTCTCCTGTCGCTCGCGCTCGTGCGTCACCTCGCTGATGGTCCAGAGCGCCGCCTGGCGTCTGTTGGGGCGCGGTACGGGACGCACGCGCACGCGGTACCAGCCGAATTCCTGAGCCCCGCTCAAGGAAGGCGAGAGGCGGATCTCCTCCGTGCCCGTGCGATGCTCGCGCGCAGCCTGGGCCAGCCGATAGATCGCTTCCGAGACCTCGGGCGCTCCCATGAAAAGGCGCTCCACGGGCCGCACCTCGCCGCCCTGCAATCCTGCGACGGAAAGATAGGCCTCATTGGCATAGGTGACGCGTCCGTCGTCCTCCATCACCACCAAGCCGTCCGTCGACGTGTCCGCCATGAGCTTGGTGATATCGTTGCGGACCGTCTGCCCTGAGAACTGCACGACGCCAATCGACATGGCGAAAAGGAAGAACACGCCGGCCATGGCGAAGAATGCAAGAAGTCCGAGGATGAGAGGCTGAGCCTGCTCCATGCCGAGAAAGCGCAGGCTCAGTGTCGCGCCGACGAGCACGCCGGCCAGAAGCAGGACCCATCCGATATGGCCGTGACGGTCAGAACGGT
>DASZBB010000129.1:0-5325 GCA_035944695.1 Microvirga sp.
TTGCTTGCGTTCAATAACCAGCCTGTCTCGCTCACTATCGAGGCGCCGTCGGCAACCACGACCGCCTCCGCGAACCTTGCTCTGACAATCGGTCTCGGTGCGGTCCTGCAGCCGCAGATGAATATCCTTTATCTGGTCGACATCTCCGGAAGCACGTCGGACACGTTCGAAGGAACACCGGTCGGCGATCTCAACGGTGACGGCCGCAGCAATACCATCCTCGATGCGGAAATCGCGAGCTTGATTGCGTTGACCGGGAGGATCAGAGAGATGGGATTCTCGCCAGCCGATGTCACGATCACGGTGATACCCTTCAATGGCAGCGCCGACCCTGCGGACGCCTCCGCCGGAGGCATCGTGAATGCGGCGACGTTCAATCTCGGGGCCATGGGAGAAGAAGGAATCGCAGATCATTTGAGGGGTCTGGATGCAGGAGGAGGAACAAATTTCGCGGACGCCTTGCGGGCGGCCAATGCCAGATTGCAGGGACTGGATCAGGGGGGAGAGAAGAACTTCCTGTACTTCCTGTCGGACGGCAATGGGCAAGGCGCGGTCGATGCCGAGCTTGCGACGTTGAACGATGTCTACGGAGCGAAGATCACGGCTCTTGGCGTCGGTGGGAACGCGGGTCTGTCGCGACTGAATGAGATCGATAACACGGGCGGCGCCTCGCTCCTGACGTCGCCCGATCAGATCGATCTCTCCGTCCTCGGAACGCCGCTTGCAGGCGGTACGGTCACTGATCTCGACATCTTCGTGAACGGGTCGGAACTGCTGGAGTTCGGCCCGGAGGATCTGGTCTCGACCCGCGATGGGTTTGCCCTCGATGCCTCCGTCGGCGGCCTGAGGCGACTTGCGGGTGATGGAAATACGGTGTCTGCCATCGTCACCTTCGCGAGCGGCGAAGTGCTTGCGACGCAGCTGACGATCGCGGGCGCTCTGCCCCGTTCCACGGATATCATCCTGTGAGGGAACGATGCCGCATCCGTCGCTTGTGTTCAGGCCGTTCTGCAGGAGCGAGATCTGGCAGGAGATGCCGTTGCGGATCCTGAGGGTCACGGAGGGCGCCGCCGCTGCAGGGGTGACCGGCCCAGCGGGGCTGCCGTCGTGACCGCTCTTCTGAAGAGGCTTCGCCGCTTCGGAATCGGACGCATTCTCAGCCTCCAGCTTCTCCTCGGTCTGCTCGCATTGCGGGTCTGGGATCCCGGACCTGTCGAAGCCCTCCGTCAGAAATCGTTCGACCTTTATCAGTTCATGCATCCGCGTGCCGAGCGCCAGGATCTCGTCGGCATCGTCGACATCGACGAGCGGAGCCTGCGCGTCCTGGGGCAATGGCCCTGGCCGCGCACGGTGATGGCCGACATGGTTCTGAAGATCACGGAGCTCGGCGGAACGGTCATCGGTTTCGACGTGCTCTTTCCGGAGCCGGACCGGAGTTCTCCCGAAGTTGCGGCAAGGACCTTTCAGGGGCTCGACGACGCAACGCGGGAAAGGCTTCAGCATCTTCCCGGCAACGATGCCGTCTTCGCCGAAGCCATCCGGTCGGCCAAGGTCGTTCTGGGACAATCGGGCTATCGCGTCTCGGGGGCCGCCGCCACGATCGACCGGCCGGCACCGCAGCCGCCCATCGCCACCCTGGGCTTGGATCCCCGCGCGTTCCTGGTCGACTTTCCGCAGCTGCTGCGAAATCTCCCGGTCCTGGACGACGCAGCCCAGGGGCACGGCCTTTTCTCGATCATCCCCGAGGGGGATGGCACTGTGCGCCGCATTCCGGTCGTCGCGGTGGCAAACCAAACGGTGGTTCCGTCGCTGTCGCTGGAAATGCTCCGGGTGGCCACGGGGGCAAGCACCATTCTCGTCAAGACGGATCCGAGCGGCGTGCGGAGCGTCAGCGTGCACGATTTCGAAATCCCGACCGACGGCAAAGGACGGATCTGGATCCATTTTTCGGCTCCCGATCTGAGCAAGTACATCTCCGCCGTCGACCTCCTGCAGGGCCAGGTTCCTGCCGCGCGCGTGGCCGGAAAGATGGTGCTGATCGGAACATCGGCCGCCGGTCTCCTCGATCTCAAAGTCACTCCGGTTCATCCGGCGCTTCCTGGGGTCGAACTGCACGCGCAACTGCTCGAGAGCGCTCTGACGAACTCGACCCTGAGCCGGCCCAGCTATACGGCCTTCGCCGAGATCCTGTTGGCCGCGTTGCTGGGCCTGACCGTCATCGGGCTGGCGCCCAAGGTGAATGCGGGGCCGCTCTTCCTGCTCGGCGGCACGATCGCCGCTCTCATGTTGAGCGTGTCGTGGTATTGCTTCTCGTACCTCGATCTCCTGATCGACTACACGTTCCCGCTGACCTCGAGCTTCCTCGTCTATGCCGTCTTGGTCTGCACGAATTACATGACCGTGTCGGCCGACCGCCGCTGGATCAGATCGGCCTTCAGCCAATATCTCTCGCCCGATCTGGTCGAGCAGCTCGCGCATTCGCCGGAACGGCTCACGCTGGGCGGCGAGCAGCGCGAGCTGACCGTCCTGTTCTCCGACATCCGCGGCTTCACGGCCATCTCGGAAACGTACAAGGATGACCCGCAGGGATTGACCGCTCTCATCAACCGCCTGTTCACGCCCCTGACCAAGGACATCGTGAAGCATCGAGGAACGATCGACAAATACATGGGCGACGCGATCATGGCGTTCTGGAATGCCCCGCTCGCCGATTCCGCCCATGAGGCGCATGCCTGCGAGGCGGCCCTCACGATGCAGGAGAGCCTCGAGGCGCTCAACGACGAGCGCCGGCGTGAGGCGGCGACCGGGCAGCCCGTGACGCCGCTCCGGATCGGGATCGGCCTGAACACCGGCGTGTGCGTCGTCGGAAATTTCGGCTCCGACCTGCATTTCAACTATTCGGTCCTCGGCGACACGGTCAATCTGGCGTCCCGCCTGGAGGGGCTGACGAAGCAATACGGCGTCCCGATCATCGTCGGGGAGAAGACCGCTCAGGCGGTGCGGCGGCAATTCGCCGTGCTCGAGCTCGATCATCTGCAGGTGAGAGGCAAGCAGGAGCCCGAGCGCATCTTCGCGCTGTTGGGACGCGCCGACATGGCCGCCGATCCTGCCTTCACGGCGCTGCTGGAGAAGAACGAGGCCATGCTCCTCGCCTTTCGATCCCGCGAGTGGTCGCAGGCGCTCGAGACCATCCTTCTGTGCCGCGAGGCCGGCAAGGCATTCGGGCTCGACGAGTACTACGATTTCTCCATTCAGCGGATCCGGCAGCAGATCGAGTCCTCCGCGTCATCCAAGTGACGGTGCCTTCTGCGGTTCGCCGCCCGTCGCCGCATCGCTGCGGATGAGCTGATCCCGCCGGGCGAGGTCCGGAAACCAGAACCGCCACAGGGCCGCGAGCATGATCGTGCCGATGCCGCCGATCACGACCGCCGGCGACGCCCCCACCAGCCAGGCGAGCGTTCCGGACTCGAACTCGCCGAGCTCGTTGGAGGCGCCGATGAACACCGTGTTGACGGCAGCCACGCGCCCGCGCAGCTCGTCGGGCGTCTCAGCCTGGACGAGGGTCTGGCGCACCACCACGCTGACCATGTCGGCCGCCCCCAGGATGGCGAGCAGCACCAGGGTCAGGCCGAAGCTGGTGGACAGGCCGAACCCCACGGTCGCCAGGCCGAAGACGCCCACGGCCTGCAGCATGCGCAGGCCCGCCCGGCGCGAGAGGAGCGACGAATGGGCCAGCACGACCGCCATGATGACGGCCCCGACCGCCGGCATGGAGCGCAGGAGGCCGAGCCCCCAGGGGCCCACATGGAACACGTCGCGGGCGAAGATCGGCATCAGGGCCGTGGCCCCGCCGAGGAGGACGGCGAAGAGGTCCAGGGAGATGGCGCCGAGGAGCAGCGGCTTCGCGCGCAGGAACACGAGGCCCGCGACTAGGCGGGCCCAGGTCACCGGCTCCCGCTTGGCGTCCGCCGGGCGCAGGCGCAAGGCGGCGACGAGCAGGGCCGCGAGGCCGAAGCACACGGCGGAGCCCAGGAACGGCGCCGTGGGATTGACCGCGTACAGGATCCCGCCCACCGCCGGCCCGCTGATGGTGGCCACCTGCAGGACCGAGGAGTTCCACGCGATCGCGTTGGCGAGATCGCCCGCCGGCACCAGGCCTGGGACGATGGCCTGGGCGGCGGGATTTCCGAAGGCCCGGGCGGCCCCGAAGGCCACCAGGAGCCCGTAGATCGGCCATAGGCTCGGCACCCCCGCATGGACCTGCGCGAGGAGCCCGAGCGAGGTCAGGGTCATGGCTGAGAAGACCAGGATGAGGATCCCGCGCCGGCTGTACCGGTCCGCCACGAGGCCGGTCACGAGGACGAGGGCGATGGTGGGCAGGAACGACGCGAGCCCGACCAAGCCGAGGCTCAGCGCGCTGCCGCTGGAATCGTAGACGAGCCAGGCCACCGCGACGGTCTGGATCTGGATGGCCAGCGCCATGGCGAAGCGGGCCGCGCAGAACAGCCGAAAATCCCTGTGGCGGAAGGCCGCCCAGCCCTTGGCTCCCATGTCTTGGCTCGCGCTCCTGCTCGGATGTGGCGACGGTTTCTCTAGCGCATCGTGCGGACGCGGCGAAGGGCCATGCCGTGAAAAGTCGGTCCGGTTTTCACCGACATGGCCCTCCGGGTGGCTGACGCGGACCTTCGGGTCCGCACTCAACGATGCGCTCGTCGAAGAGTGGAGCATCGTCCGTCGTTGAGGACTCGTTTTTCCGCATGGTGCGCCGGCTGAAAAGTCGGGTCTCGGGCGAACCCACCGGAGCGCGGCCTCGACGATGCGCTAGAAATGCCGTCTGAGCAGGGCCTCGACATTGGCGCGCTCCCGGGTCCAGACCGCGCGGTGCTCCTGCATCTCCTCCAGCACCGCATCGGCGAAGCGCTTGCGGTGCTCGAAGTAGCAGGGCGGTCCGAGGCCGCCCTTGCAGCGGCCCTCGTTGCGGCAGCTGCGCCTGCGGCAGGTCTGGGGCATCCGGATCACGTCGGCGAGGCGGCGCAGGGTGTCGTCGGGATCGGGCAGGTCCGAGAGTATGTGCCGAATGCGGCTCATGAGGAAATCTCCGGGAATGAATGGCTTGAAGAGGAATGCCCGGACAAGGGCGTGCGCCTGCGGCCCGGGGCTGGATCAGCCCCGAGCTTTTAGGCAATCGAGGGTGGCGCGAGAGGCAGCCCGGCTCGATGACTATGTTGGTAGGCGAGAGCCGGACGGCCTTCTCGCGCACGGTTTCTTTAGGCGTTCAGGAGAGGCAGGCTCAGGCGACCGCCGCCGGCGTGGTCCGTCTCGTGC
>DASZBB010000130.1:0-11671 GCA_035944695.1 Microvirga sp.
CCGGCAAGTCGACCCTGATGATGACGATCTTCGGCAATCCGCGGGCCCGCGAGGGCAAGATCACCTACGCGGGTCAGGACATCACCAAGATGCCGACCCACGAGATCGCCCGCCTGTCGATCGCCCAGTCCCCCGAAGGCCGGCGCATCTTCCCGCGCATGACGGTGTTCGAGAACCTGCAGATGGGCGCGTCCATGAACAACATGGCGTATTTCGACCAGGATCTCGAGCGGGTCTGCACCCTGTTCCCCCGCCTGAAGGAGCGCCTGCAGCAGCGCGGCGGCACCCTCTCGGGCGGCGAGCAGCAGATGCTGGCCATCGCCCGCGCGCTCATGAGCCGGCCTAGGCTCCTCCTCCTGGACGAGCCCTCGCTCGGTCTTGCGCCCCTGATCGTCAAGCAGATCTTCGAGATCGTCAAGGAGCTGAACGAGAAGGACGGCATGACCGTCTTCCTCGTGGAGCAGAACGCCTACCACGCGCTCAAGCTGGCCCATCGCGGCTACGTGATGGTGACGGGCAACATCACCATGAGCGGCTCCGGCAAGGAACTGCTCGAAAATCCGCAAGTGCGGGCAGCCTATCTCGAAGGGGGGCATCACTGATGCAGGGCATCCTCTACGAAGAGCCTTCGTTCTGGCTCTTCCTTCTCATCACCGTGATCATGGGCGGCTGGGCCGCCTGGATGACCGGGCGGGCCATCGCGCTCACCTGGCGGCCGTTCTGGACCCTGATCGTCTATCTGTTCATCCTTGGCGCCGCCGTGCGGTTCATCCACTTCGCCCTGTTCGAGGGAACGCTGCTGTCGATCCACTACTACGCCGTCGACACCATCGTGCTGCTGATCATCGGGGCGCTGGGTTTCCAGTACCGCCGGGCCCGCATGATGACCACCCAATACCGCTGGCTCTACGAGCGGACCGGCCCCTTCTCCTGGCGGGAAAAGGCGTCTGCTACCAAGGGCTAAGCATAAAAGATTCCCAGGTGACATCCGCTCAAAAACCAGCATGATGTAACCTTGGATGACGGATCTACCGTCAAACCGGCCCCACGAGGAAGAGGGGCCTATAAAACCACCCAGAGGAGTGACCTCATGAAAAAAATGCTGTTGACCGGCGTGGCGCTTGGTCTTGGCCTCGCCTTCTCCAGCGCTGCCAGCGCCCAGATCAAGATCGGCGTCGCTGGCCCCATCACCGGCCCGAACGCGGCTTTCGGCGCCCAGCTGAAGAACGGCGTCGAGCAGGCTGTCGAGGACATCAATGCCGCTGGCGGCATCAATGGACAGAAGCTGCAGGTCGTCGTCGGCGACGACGTGTCCGATCCGAAGCAGGGCGTGTCGGTGGCGAACAAGTTCGCCGCTGAAGGCGTGAAGTTCGTCGTCGGCCACTTCAACTCCGGCGTTTCGATCCCCGCCTCCTCGGTCTACGAGGAAGCCGGCATCGTCCAGGTTTCGCCTGCTTCGACGAACCCGCAGTTCACCGAGCGCGGCATGTGGAACACGTTCCGCACCTGCGGCCGTGACGACCAGCAGGGCCTCGTGGCCGGCAGCTACCTCGCCGACAAGTTCAAGGGCAAGAAGGTCGCCGTCATTCATGACAAGACCCCCTACGGAAAGGGCCTTGCGGACGAAACCCAGAAGACCATGAACTCCAAGGGTCTGAAGGAAGTCGTCTATGAAGGCGTGAACCCGGGCGAGAAGGACTACTCGGCTCTCGTGTCGAAGCTGAAGCAGGCCGGCGTCGACGTCGTCTACTTCGGCGGTCTCCATACGGAAGCCGGCCTCATCATCCGCCAGATGCGCGACCAGGGCCTCAACGCCCCGCTCATGTCGGGTGACGGCATCGTGTCGGCCGAGTTCGTCTCGATCGCCGGCCCCGGCGCCGAAGGCACCCTGATGACCTTCTCTCCGGATCCGCGCAAGAACCCGAACGCGAAGGACGTGGTGGCCAAGTTCAAGGCCAAGAACTACGAGCCGGAAGCCTATACGCTCTACAGCTATGCGGCCGCCCAGATCCTGGCCGAGGCCGCCAAGCAGGCCGGCAGCACCGACGGCAAGAAGGTTGCCGACGCCATGAAGGCCGGCAAGCCCTTCAAGACCGTCATCGGCGACATCTCCTTCGACAAGAAGGGTGACATCACCCGTCCGGACTACGTCATGTATGTCTGGAAGAAGGGCGCCGACGGCAAGATCGACTACACCGGCAACGAACTCGCCATGTAATCGACCGGCCTGAGAGCCGAACGATCAGACCCGCCCTGGCGACAGGGCGGGTTTTCTTATGCCGCCCCTTACTCAGATCCGTCCAGACATGCCCGCTCTCACCCTGTCCCTGCTCGAGGACACCTACGCCGTCTGCCGCTTCCCGTCCGGCACGCCGGTTGCGACCCCCTCGCCGGGATCCTTCTCGCTTCTCGTCCAGGCGACAGAGGAGACGACCCTCGTCTGCCCGCTCGCCCAAGCCCCGAACGGGGCCGAGATCGACGCCGGCTGGCGCTGCTTTCGCATCCTGCAGACCTTCGATTTCAGCGTACCGGGGATCCTTGCGTCCGTTCTGACCCCGCTGGCTCAGGCCGGCATCGGAGTCTTCGCCACCTCGACCTTCAGCACCGACTACGTGTTGGTGAAGGCGGGCGACACCGATAAGGCCGTGGCGGTGCTCCGGGCTGCGGGACACGCGGTCCGGGATGAGGCTTGATCAGGCTCTTTCGATCCTGGCCGCGAAGCAGCCGCGCCGGGCGAAATGGGCGTCGATATGAGCCACCTGGGGATCGGCGAAGAGGCGCTCGATCACCGGGAGCGCCTCCGCGCCCTCGGCCACCTCGGCATCGACGATGAAGGCCTTGGCATCGTAGGCGCGCAGGGACAGAAGCCTGTCCCGCAGCATGGGCGCCAGTTCGCCCCGGTAGGTTCCGGTCTTCGCCGAACGGCTGACGAAGATCGGCCCGGCCGCGCGATAGGGCGATGTCGGGGTGGTCTGATGAGCGTGGTTGATCAGCAGGAGTTCCTCGCCGACGGCTACCCGGGTCAGCGAGATCCGGCAGGGATAGGCATCGGCCTCGTCGGCATAGACGCGCTTGGCGCCGATCGCCTCAAGGTCGCCGTCGGCCATCTGGAACAAGGGTGCGAACGGCTCGGCCTCAAGGCCGCGAATTCGGAAGGACATGGGTGATCTCCTTGACGGGACCACCAGGATGGCAGGCCCGGCCCGCTCGAACGACCCGATTTCTGTGGAACGCTATCCGAGCCGCCCGAGGGCCGGGAACGTCTCCAGGAGCCAGAACGACATGGTGGTGATCCAGCCGGTGAGGAAGGCGATGCCGGTGAGGACGAGGAGCACGCCCATGACCTTCTCGATCAGCAGGAAGCGGGAGCGCATGCGCTTGAGGAGGGCCACGAAGGGCTTCATGGCGAAGGCTGCGAGCAGGAAGGGAATCCCTAGGCCCGCCGAATAGGCGGCGAGCAGAAGGGCCCCATGGGAGACGCTGTCCTCGGAGCCCGCCACGGTCAGGATCGCGGCCAGAACCGGGCCGATGCAGGGCGTCCAGCCGAAGGCGAAGGCGAGGCCCATCACATAGGCACCCCAGAGCCCCACCGGCCTGGCGACGTTGAACCGGGCCTCACGGTAGAACAGGCCGATGCGGAACAGCCCAAGGAAATGCAGGCCCATGACGATGATGGCGATGCCCGCCACCGTGCTCAGGACGTCGAGATACTGCCGAATGACCTGCCCCAGGGCCGACGCCGTCGCACCGAGCAGCACGAAGACCGTCGAGAACCCCGCCACGAACAGCAAGGCCGCCAGAACCGCGCGCCGGCGCACGGCCCGGTCGTCGCCCGCGCTCAAGCGGTCGAACGTCGTGCCGGCCAGGAAGGACAGGTAGGGCGGCACCAGCGGCAAGACGCAGGGGCTCAAAAAGCTGATGAGGCCGCCGAGCATGGCGGCCGGAAAGGAAACGCTGAGCATGGAAGCCTTCTATCCTGTCGCGCCCCCTTGAGAAAGGCGGTGACGGGCCCGTTCTCCAGCTTGTGAAGGCGCGTGATTTCCGGTTTGCTTCCTTCATGACACAGCGCCGCAACCTGATCACCGACGTCGCCGGCCTCCGCATCGGCAACGCGCACGATGCCGCCCTGGGCTCCGGCGTGACCGTTGCCCTTTTCGACGAGCCGACCGTCGTCTCCTGCGAGGTGATGGGCGGTGCGCCCGGCACCCGGGAGACGGACCTGCTCCAGCCCGACAAGATGGTTCCGGGCATTCACGGCGTGGTCCTTTCCGGCGGATCGGCCTTTGGCCTCGACGCGGCGAGCGGTGTCCAGGCCTATCTGCGCCAGAAGGGGATCGGCTTTCCCGTCGGTGCCGCCCGGGTGCCCCTGGTGTCCCAGGCGGTCTGCTTCGATCTCAACAACGGCGGCAACAAGGATTGGGGTCTTTATCCGCCCTATCGCGAGCTGGGCTTCCGGGCCGCCGAGCAAGCCGGCCTGACGTTCGACCTCGGCACCGCCGGAGGCGGCTACGGCGCTACGACCGCGAACCTGAAAGGTGGCCTTGGCTCCGCCAGCGCCACGACCTCCTCCGGCCACATGGTCGGCGCGCTTGTCGTCGTGAACGCTATCGCCTCGGCGGTGATCGGGGACGGCCCGCATTTCTGGGCCGGAGCCCTGGAGGAGGAGAACGAGTTCGGCGGGCATGGGCACCCTGGGCGCGTCGATCCGAAGCAGCGCCGGCTCATCTGGAAGGGCGGGCCCCAGCCGGCCACCACCATCGCGCTCATCGCAACCGACGCGGTGCTGACGAAGGCTCAGGCCAAGCGCCTCGCCATCGCGGCCCATGCGGGCCTCGCCCGGGGCCTGCGCTTCTCCCATGCCCTGCTGGATGGCGACACGATCTTCGCCGCCGCCACGGGCCGCAAGCCGCTCCAGGATGAGATCGCGGAGTTCACGGAACTGACTGCGCTCGCCGCCGATTGCCTGACCCGCGCCATCGCGCGCGGCGTCTACGAGGCGACGGCCTTGGCCTATCCGGGTGCGCAGCCGGCCTGGCGGGACAGGTTCTCGCCGGCTTAGAACCGCTCCGCCCGATACGGCTTCGGGTCGACAACCGGCGTCTCGCCCGTGATCATCTCGGCCAGGAGCCGTCCGGTTATAGGACCGAGGGTCAGGCCGTGATGGGCGTGGCCGAAGCCGAACCAGAGGTTCTTGTGCTTGGGTGCCGCGCCGATGATGGGCATCATGTCCGGCGTGCAGGGGCGCATGCCCATCCAGGGCTCGGGATCGACCCGATCGCCCAGCGGGAAGAACTCCCGGGCGATCGGCTCGGCGCGCTGCAGCTGGACCGGGGTCTTCGGCGCGTCGCGATTGGCGAACTCCGCGCCCGTGGTGAGGCGGACGCCCTTCGACATGGGAGCGAGGAAATAGCCGCGGTCGAAGTCCAGGGTCGGCCGGTTGAGCACTGCATTGCCCTCGGGCCTGTAGTGCATGTGATAGCCGCGCTTGACCGCGAGCGGCAGGTTGTACCCGAGCTTCGTCGTCAGCACGTCCGCCCAGGCGCCGAGGGCGATGACGACGGCACCGGCCTCGACCGGCCCCTTCTCCGTCTGGACGCGCCAGCCGGTCGGCGTTTCCTCAAGCGTCCTGGCATCGCCTGCTGCCAGTTCGCCGCCGAGACGCTCGAACAGCCCGACATAACCCATGGTCAGCATGTGAGGATCGGAGACCGAGGCCGGATCGGTCCAATGGATACCGCCCTTCGTCTCCACCTTGAGATGCGGCTCGCGCTCGGCCACGGCCCTGGTGTCGAGTGCATCGAAGTTGACGCCGAAATCGCGCCTCACGTCTTCCGCATCCTTGAACTGCTCGTCCCGGCTCTTCTCGTCGCGGAAGACCTTCATCCAGCCCGTCGGGCGGATCAGATGCATGGAGCCGGATTCCTCCGCGAGCGCCATATGCTCGGTGACGCTGCGCTCGATGAGGGGCGCATACATCCGAGCGATCGCCTTGTGCTGGGCGGGGCGCGAATGCATCCAGTACTGCCACAGGAAGGGCGCGAGCTTCGGGATTGCGGCCCAGTGGTAATGGGCGTCGATGGTGTTGTTCAGGGCATAGCGCAGCAGGGCGCCGAAATCGTGCGGGAAGCCGTAAGGGTAGACGCCTTCGCGCTGGATCAGGCCGGCATTGCCGAAGGAGGTCTCCTCGCCGGGCTTGCGCCTGTCGACCAGCAGGACCGAGCGTCCGCGCTTCTGCAGATGGACGGCAATCGACACGCCGACGATGCCGGCCCCAAGAACAACCACATCCTTACGCATGAAGGCTCTGCCCCATTCAAAATCGCCTCCGCACCCGGGAAGCGAGTTCGTATCCTTGTGACGAGGCCATCATTACTCCCGTTGGCTCAAGGCCGTCCATGGATTTCCTGTCGCAAACGGACCTCTCCCCAGGCAAGTGGTCTTCGATTGGTTCTGGTCGGCGGCTCGATGACCCGTTGCAGCCGGAAAAAGCTCATGCTACCGGCGCGGCATGACACGCCCGCTTCTCATCGCACCCTCCATTCTCGCCTCGGACTTCTCCAAGCTCGGAGACGAAATCCGCGCCATCGACGCCGCCGGCGCCGACTGGATCCACATCGACGTGATGGACGGGCATTTCGTGCCGAACATCACCATCGGCCCCGACGTGGTGAAGGCGCTGCGCCCGCATACCTCCAAGCCTTTCGACGTCCACCTGATGATCGCCCCGGTCGATCCCTATCTCGAAGCCTTCGCCAAGGCCGGCGCGGACATCATCAGCATCCATGCCGAGGCAGGCCCGCACCTGCACCGCTCGCTCCAGACGATCCGCAAGCTGGGGAAGAAGGCCGGGATCGTGCTCAATCCCGGAACGCACGAGAGTGCCATCGAGCCCGTGATCGACGAGATCGACCTGATCCTCCTGATGACGGTCAACCCGGGCTTCGGCGGCCAAGCCTTCATCCCATCCGTCTGCACCAAGCTGCGCCGGATCAAGGAGATGGTCGGGAAGCGGACCATCGACATCGAGATCGATGGCGGTGTGACCGCCGAGACCGCACCCCTGGTCGCCGAGGCCGGAGCCAACGTGCTCGTCGCCGGCTCCGCGACGTTCAAGGGCGGCCCCTCAGCCTACGGGGCCAACATGGCCGCCATTCGGGAGGCGGCCGCAAAGGCCCGTTGAGGCCAAGGGGCTATCGTGCTACCGCGCGGGCATATCACCCGCGTGGAAGTGGAAAGCCATGATCCCCCGTTACAGCCGTCCCGAGATGGTGGCCATCTGGTCGCCGGAAACCAAGTTCCGCATCTGGTTCGAGATCGAGGCCCATGCCACCACGGCGCTCGCCAATCTCGGCGTCGTGCCGAAGGAGGCGGCGGAAAAGGTTTGGGAGAAGGGCTCCAAGGCCACTTTCGACGTGGAGCGGATCGACGCCATCGAGCGTGAGGTCAAGCACGACGTCATCGCGTTCCTCACGCATCTGGCCGAGATCGTCGGTCCAGAGGCCCGCTTCGTCCACCAGGGCATGACCTCGTCCGACGTGCTCGACACGACCTTCAACGTGCAGCTCGCCCGCGCCACGGACCTGTTGCTGCGCGATCTCGACGAGCTCCTCGCCGCCATCAAGCGCCGGGCCCTCGAGCACAAGATGACGCCGACCATCGGCCGCTCCCATGGCATCCATGCGGAGCCCACCACGTTCGGGCTCAAGCTGGCAGGGGCCTATGCGGAATTCGAGCGCTGCAAGCTCCGGCTGATCGAGGCCCAGCGCGAGATTTCCACCTGCGCCATCTCGGGCGCCGTCGGAACCTTCGCCAATATCGACCCGAGCGTCGAGGAATACGTGGCCGAGCAGATGGGCCTCTCCGTCGAGCCGGTCTCGACCCAGGTCATCCCGCGCGACCGGCACGCCATGTATTTCGCAACGCTCGGCGTGATCGCCTCCTCCATCGAGCGGCTGGCCACGGAAGTGCGCCACCTGCAGAGGAGCGAGGTCCTGGAGGCAGAGGAGTTCTTCTCGGCGGGGCAGAAGGGCTCGTCGGCCATGCCGCACAAGCGCAATCCGGTCCTGACCGAGAACCTGACGGGCCTTGCCCGCATGGTCCGGGCCTACGCGATGCCGGCCATGGAGAACGTGGCGCTCTGGCACGAGCGGGACATCTCGCATTCCTCCGTCGAGCGCATGATCGGGCCGGACGCGACCGTGACCCTGGACTTTGCCCTGGCGCGGCTCACCAGCGTCATCGACAAGCTCGTGGTCTATCCGGAGAACATGCAGAAGAACCTGGACCGCCTCGGCGGCCTCGTCCACTCGCAGCGGGTCCTCCTCGCTTTGACCCAGAAGGGCGCTTCACGCGAGGATGCCTATCGGCTGGTGCAGCGCAACGCCATGCCCGTCTGGCGCGGCGAAGGCGACTTCCTGACCCTCCTGAAGAACGACGCCGACGTGACGAAATACCTGGCGGCAGACGAAATCGAGGCCTGCTTCGACCTCGGCTACCACTTCAAGCATGTGGATACGATCTTCGCGCGGGTCTTCGGCGCAAGCGGCGCATAGCTTGGGGGCTGGAAATATTTCCGCAATGAGCAAGAATCCCCGTTCAGGAGATCAACGGCGCGGGGATTGTTGCCATGCTGTCGGAGAAGCTTCTCGATCTTGCGTTCACGCGGGCCGTGAGACACGGCACCCTGGAATTGATGACGGCCGGAGGGCGGCATTTCACCTTCGGCGACGGGACAGAACCCCGGGTCTCGATCCGAATTACGGACGCCGCGGCCCAGATGGCCCTCTGCCTCCATCCGGAACTGAAGCTCGGCGAATTGTTCGTGGACGGTCGCCTGATCATCGAGCAGGGCACCATCCTGGATCTGCTTCAGCTCCTTCTCCAGGACACGCATGGGGAACTCGACGAGCTCCCTCTCCATCGCCTGCGCCGGATCCGCGCCCGGATGATGCGCCGGGCCGAGAACAATGCGGCCCGGTCCAAGCGCAACGTCGCCCACCATTACGACCTCGACGGCCGGCTCTACTCCCTCTTCCTCGACAGCGACCGCCAATATTCCTGTGCCTATTTCGACCATCCCGACATGAGCCTCGACGAGGCGCAGACGGCGAAGAAACGGCACATCGCCGCGAAGTTGATGGTCGATCCGGGCCATAGCGTCCTCGACATCGGCTCCGGCTGGGGCGGTATGGGGCTCTACCTGGCCCAGGTTGCCGGAGCAGGCCTGGTCAAGGGGATCACGCTCTCGGAAGAGCAGCTCGAGGTTTCGCGCAAGCGATCGGCCACGGCCTGCCTACAGGACCGGGTGCAGTTCGAGCTCCAGGACTACCGCACCGCGTCGGGTTCGTTCGACCGGATCGTTTCGGTCGGCATGTTCGAGCATGTGGGCCTGCCTTCCTACGACGCCTATTTTCAGACCTGCCGGAGGCTCCTGAAGGAGGATGGGGTCATGCTCCTCCACACCATCGGACGCTCGGGCACGCCCTATCCGACCAATCCCTGGATCACGAAGTACATCTTCCCCGGCGGTCACCTGCCCGTCCTGTCGGAGGTGATGCCGGCGATCGAACGCGCAGGGTTGGTGGTGACGGACATCGAGATCCTGCGCCTGCACTACGCCTATACCCTCAAGGCTTGGCGCGAGCGTTTCATGGCCCACCGCGAGGAGGTCCTGCGCCTTTACGATGAGCGCTTCTGCCGGATGTGGGAATGCTACCTCGCCATGTCCGAGTCCGCCTTCCGTTGGCAGGATGCGGTGGTGTTTCAGATCCAGCTCGCCCGCCGAAACGATGTGGTGCCCTTGACGCGCGACTACATCGCGGAGAGAGAGGCCGCCCTGAAGCAGGCGGAGCAGAACAGGGAGTTCAAGCGCAGCGCTTGAACCGGCCTGTGCGGGCCTTTATCTCGGAGGCATGAAAACCTCCGATTGCGACATCCTCATCGTTCCTGGCTACACGAATTCCGGCGAAGACCATTGGCAGAGCCGATGGGAGCGTCAGCTCTCGACCGCGTGGCGCGTCGAGCAGGAGAGCTGGGACGCTCCCAACAAGGACGCCTGGGTGGAGCGGATCGTCCGCGACGTGGAACGGGCCGAGAAGCCCGTCGTGCTCGTCGGCCACAGCCTCGGCGTTCTGGCCGTCGCTCATGCGGCGCCGCAGCTTGCAGGCGGGAAGGCTCGCGGCGCCTTCCTCGTCAGCATGCCGGATGTGGAAAGGCCCGACTTCATCCCCGCCATCGACCGGGCTTTCGCACCGATCCCGCGCGAGCCCTTCCCCTTCCCGTCCGTGCTTGTCGCCAGTCGGACCGACCCGCATTGCGACTACGCGAAGGCGGAAGACATCGCCTATGCTTGGGGTGCTGCCATCGTCGACGCGGGAGATGCCGGCCATCTCAACACGGAGAGCGGACACGGCCCCTGGCCGGAGGGCCTGATGCGCTTTGCCGGATTCCTGAAGAGACTGTGAACACCTAGCCTCTTCTACATGACGAAAAGTTCATGCGGCGGTCACCTGAGCGAGAGCGGGATTGGAGCAATCTTGTCCTATCGCCACTACGGAGGATTTCCGCATGAAGACCGTTGCCACCATTGCTCTTGCTGCCCTGCTGGCCGGCACGGGCACCTATGCCGTCGCGCAGCAGAATCCTGCTCCGAACGCGCCGGCGGCTTCGCAGGATCAGGGCCGGCAGGACCGCCGTCCCCGGATGAGCCAGGACGACTTCAACCGGCTCGTGGATGCCCGAGTCGCGTCGATCAAGGCCGGGCTGAAGCTCTCCACCGACCAGGAGCGCCTCTGGGCTCCCGTCGAGACTGCCATCCGCACCTCCGCGGCCGATCGCTTCGCCCGCTTCGAACAGCGTCCCACCCGGGAGCAGCGCCAGTCCCTGGACTTCATGCAGCGCCTCGAGCGGCGCAGCACCATGAGAACCGAGGGCGCGCAACGCTCGGCCGCCGTCACCACGGCCCTGCGTCCGCTCTGGGACAGCTTCAGCGAAGACCAGAAGCGGATTGCCCCCCGACTCCTGCGTGAGGCTGTCGACGTGGACGGCCCGCGCTGGAACGACCGCGGCGGGCGCCGTGGCCAGGGACGCGATCATCACCGCATGGGCATGCACCAGGGCGGTCCCCGCGGCCCCGTGCAGCAGTAAGGCCCGACAACAAAAAGGCCGCCCATTGGGCGGCCTTTTCGTTTTCCGAGATCGGATCTTCGCGGATTAGCGCGAATAGAACTCGATCACGAGATTCGGCTCCATCTGGACCGGGTACGGCACTTCCGACAGGGTCGGGATGCGCGTCACGCGGGCCGTCATCTTGGAGTGATCGACCTCGATGTAGTCCGGAACGTCGCGCTCGGCGAGCTGGCTTGCCACGACGACGACTTCGAGCTGCTTCGACTTCTCGCGCACCTCGATCACATCGCCGGCCTTCACCTGATAGCTCGGGATGTTCACGCGGCGGCCGTTGACCTTCACGTGACCGTGGTTGACGAACTGACGGGCGGCGAAGGGGGTCGCAACGAACTTCGCGCGGTACACGACCGCGTCGAGGCGGCGCTCGAGCAGGCCGACCAGGTTCTCACCGGAATCGCCCTTCTGGCGGATCGCCTCCGCGTAGTAACGGCGGAACTGCTTCTCGGTGATGTTGGCGTAGTAGCCCTTGAGCTTCTGCTTGGCG
>DASZBB010000131.1:0-18435 GCA_035944695.1 Microvirga sp.
GCATCAACCGCCTGCGGCACGTGAAGAAGTATTCCGGCCAGTACTCCACCATCTGCACGGCCATGAGCTGGACGGGCTACGTGGCAGGCACCGGTCATCTGCGGGGCGCCGATCCGCGCGAGATGGCGGTCTCCGACTGCATCGTGATCTGGGGCACGAACCCGGTCCACACCCAGGTCAACGTGATGACCCACGCGATGAAGGCCCGCAAGGAGCGCGGCGCCAAGATCGTCGCCATCGACATCTACCAGAACGCCACCATGAAGCAGGCCGACATGGCCTTGCTCGTGAAGCCCGGCACCGATGGGGCTCTCGCCTGCGCGGTGATGCACGTGCTCTTCCGCGACGGGTTGGCGGACTGGGACTATCTCGACCGCTACACCGATCACCCCCACGAGCTCGAGGAGCATCTGCGCACCCGCGACCCGGCCTGGGCCTCCGCCATCACCGGCCTGTCGGTGGAGGAGATCGAGGCGTTCGCCCAACTGGTCGGCAGGACGAAGCGCACATTTTTCCGTCTTGGCTACGGCTTCGGCCGCCAGCGCAACGGTGTGGTCAACATGCACGCGGCCGCCTCGATCCCGGCCGTAACCGGCGCTTGGCAGGTCGAGGGCGGCGGCGCGTTCCATTCCAACAGCGGCATCTTCCATTGGAACAAGGCGTTGATCGAGGGCCACGACGCCATCGATCCGTCGATCCGGGTTCTCGACCAGTCCCAGATCGGCCGCATCCTCACCGGCGACGCCGCGGCGCTCTACGACGGACCGCCGGTCAAGGCGATGCTGATCCAGAACACCAACCCGGTCTCCGTCGCGCCGGAGCAGGAGCTGGTGAAGCAAGGCTTCGCCCGCGAGGATCTCTTCGTCTGCGTCCACGAGCAGTTCATGACCGAGACGGCCCTCATGGCCGACATCGTGCTGCCCGCGACCATGTTCATGGAACACGACGATCTCTATTCGGGCGGCGGGCACCAGCATTTCCAGGTCGGGCCCAAGCTCATCGAGCCGCCGGGCGAGTGCCGTTCGAACCACGAGGTGTTCCGGGGCCTTGCAGCGCGCCTCGGCGCCGAACATCGCGGCTTCGCCATGGAGCCGCGCGAGATCATCGACTGGACGCTTCAGAACTCCGGTTGGGGCAGCCTGGAGAACCTGGAATCCCACGTTCACTTCGACGCCCAGCCGCCTTTCGAGGAGGCGCATTTCCTGAAAGGTTTCGGCTATCCGGACGGCAAGTTCCGCTTCAAGCCCGATTGGACCACGGTGCCGTCCTACAACAACGGCCCGATGGGGCCTTGGGCCAGCATGCCGGCCCTCCCGGACCATTGGGGCGTGATCGAGGCGGCGACGGACGAGCATCCGTTCCGGCTCGCCACGAGCCCGGCGCGGAACTTTCTGAACTCCAGCTTTACGGAAACCCCGACCTCCCTCGACAAGGAGCGTCGGCCCGAGGTGATGATCCATCCGCTCGATGCGCAGCCGCGGGGTATCGCCGAGGGCGATTGGGTGAAGCTGAAGAACCATCGCGGCGAGGTCTATCTGCGCGCCAAGTTTTTCGAAGGCGTGCGGCGCGGCGTGCTCATCGCGGAGGGGATCTGGCCCAACGCCGCCCATCCCTTTGGACGCGGCATCAACACGCTCACCGGCGGGGATCAGGTGGCTCCTTACGGCGGCGCCGCCTTCCATGACAACCGAGTGGCTCTGGAGAAGGCCGATCTCGACCCGAGGCTGGAACTGCCGATCGCCCGCAAGCTCCACCGTGCAGAGGCGGTTGTTGGATAAGTCTTAAGCCTATCTGCAGCTCCCTCTTGATCCCTAACGGCCAAGCCTATTCTTAGACGCCGAACGTGATTTCATCTCTGGGGAGCCATCCATGACCTCGATCCTCCGCGTGCTGTTCCTGGCAGCCGGCGTCTCCGTCAGCAGCACATCCGCCTTTGCGGCCGCGTCCAACACGCCGACCCAGTACCAGCCCGACCCGGCGCTGAAGACCGAGAGCGTGTCTCAGCTGCGTTCCCGCGTCAGCCAAGCCTGCGCCATCACGCAAGCCCGTCTTCAGGCCGGAATCAGCGAGGCATCCTTGAGCCGCAGCTGCGACTGTTATGCCGGCCGCACCATGCGGTCCTTGAGCGCCGACGAGCTTCAGGCCTACCGGGACACCGGCGTGTTCAACGACACGGCGCGCGCAAAGGCGCTTTCGGCCCTCGACGCCTGCAAGCTGCCCCGCCCGCAGATCTGACGAGACGGGCCGCACCACTTTCCCGATGCTTTGGCGGCCTCGGTCGGATGCCCTAGATTGTTCGCCATGCTTGTGTCGGTCCACCTCGCCCGCCTCTCGGCCGTCGCTCTGGCGGCCGTTCTCGCATGCGCCCTTCCGGGGCCGGCAGGCTCAAGGCTCCAGGCGCAGGACACACGTGCGGCCACCGAAGCGCAGTTCCGGGATTGGCTCGCCCGGACGGTCTGGCCCGATGCCGAGAAGCAGGGCGTGTCCCGGGCGACGTTCGAGCGGAGCCTGCCGACGCTCGGGCTCGACTGGGATCTCCCGGAGCTTATGCCGCCGGGCCGCGTGGCGCCGTCCGACGACCAACGTCAGGCGGAGTTCCGGAGCCCGGAGCTCTATTTCGTCGAGGCCCAGCTCGCGTCTCTGGCGAAGGACGGTCGGGAACTTCTGCGGCGATGGGGCTCCGCTCTCGACGGCATCGAGCGCCGGTACGGCGTGCCGCGGGAGATCGTCGTGGCGATCTGGGGGCGGGAATCGCATTACGGCCGTGTGAAGGCGCAGCACCCGGCCTTGAGGGTTCTGGCCACGCAGGCGTTCATGGGACGCCGGCGCGCGCTCTATTATCCGGAGCTTCTGGCCGCCCTGGTCATCCTCGAGGAGGATCATTTTGCCGGCGAGACCCTGCTGTCGTCCTGGGCGGGAGCCATGGGGCAACCGCAGCTTCTCCCTTCGAAGTTCCTGCGATACGCCGTCGATGGCGACGGGGACGGCGGGCGGGATATCTGGCGCTCGGTGCCGGACAGCCTGGCTTCCATCGCGAACTATCTGCGCGAACACGGCTGGAAACCGGAGGTCGGCTGGGGTTTCGAGACGAGCCTGCCGCAGGGCGTCTCCTGCACGCTCGAAGGTCCGGGTCAGGGCAGGTCCGTGCAGGAGTGGCGGCGGCTCGGCCTGACGCCGGTCGGCGGCCAAGCGACGCCCGAATGGAGCGGCGACACGACCGCCTTCCTGGTGATGCCCGCGGGAGGCCTCGGACCGGCTTTCCTCGTGTCTGAGAACTTCTACGTTCTCAAGCGGTACAACGAGTCCGACCTATACGCGCTGTTCATCGGCAATCTGGCCGATCGGATGGGCGGCGCCCCGGGGTTCGCAGGGCATTGGCAGCCGGTCGATCCCTTGCGGCGTGGCGACATCCAGGCCATGCAGGAGCGGCTGAAGGTCCAGGGTTACGATGTCGGGAAGGTCGACGGCCTGATCGGCTTTGCCACGCGCACGGCGGTCGGCCAATGGCAAATCAGGAACCGTCGCGCCGAGACCTGTTTCCCCAACAAGGCGCTTGTCCAGGCGATCCGCTGAGCCCTCCGGTCCAAGCGGGACCCTGGTCGCGGACGGGATGTCTTACCCGGGCGACAGCAGCGCGCCGCTCGCATCCCATCCCCGCGCGAACACGACGCGCCCGTTCTCCAGCCGGGCAGATCCGTCGCAGACCATCCGCAATGCTTGCGGGTAGAGCCTGTGCTCCTGGACGATCACGCGGGCGGCAAGGCTCTCCTCGGTGTCGCCCGGCACCACCGGCACGGCCGCCTGGGCGATGATGGGGCCGGCATCGAGTTCCGGCACCACGAAATGCACCGTGCAGCCATGCAGCAGCACGCCGTCCTCCAGCGCCCGGCGATGGGTGTGGGTGCCGCGGTACAGGGGCAGGAGGGACGGGTGGATGTTGACCATCTTTCCCGCCCATCGCTCCACGAACCAGTCGGTGAGCACCCGCATGAAGCCGGCAAGGCAGATGAACGAGATGCCGTGCGACGCAAGAGTCGCGTCCACGGCCTGCTCGAAATCCTCGCGGGTCGGGTGGGCCTTGTGGTCTATCACGCAGGTGGCGATCCCCGCCTCCCTCGCCCGTTCCAGTCCCGCCGCGTCCGGGCGGTTCGACAGGACGAGGGCGATCTCGGCGGGACAGTCCGGAGCCCGCGCGGCCTCGATCAGGGAGACCATGTTCGAGCCGCGGCCCGAGATCAGGATGGCGACACGGCGGCGGAGCATCAGAGCTTCAAGGCACCCGAGGTCTGGACGCGCTCGCCGCCCGGATGGGCCACGGTCTCGCCGATGCGCACCGGCGTCTCGCCCGCCTGACGCAAGCGCTCCATCACGGCATCCGCCTGGTCGGCGGAGGCCACGACGATCATGCCGATGCCGCAGTTGAAGGTGCGCAGCATCTCGCTCTCGGCGACGCCGCCCGTCTTGGCGAGCCAGCCGAAGACCGGCGGGACGGCAATCGCATCGAGGTCGAGGCGCACGCCGATGCCGTCGGGCAGGACGCGCGGGATGTTGTCCGGGAAGCCGCCGCCGGTGATGTGGCAGAGGGCGTTGATGCCGTCACCGCCCTTCAGGACCTCCAGCAGAGCCTTCACGTAGATCCGGGTCGGCTCCAGTAGGGCTTGGGCCAGGGTCTTTTGCGCCGCGAAGGGAGAGGGCGCATCCCAGGCGAGGCCGGAATGCTCGACGATCCGGCGTACCAGGGAGAAGCCGTTGGAATGGACGCCGGAGGAGGGCAGGCCGATGAGCACGTCGCCGACGGCCACGTCCTTGGGCAGCAGCGTGCCGCGCTCGGCGGCACCCACGGCGAAGCCCGCAAGGTCATAGTCGCCCTTGGCGTAGAGGCCGGGCATTTCGGCCGTTTCGCCGCCGATCAGCGCGCAGCCCGCCTGGAGGCAGCCCTCGGCGATGCCCTTGACGATATGAACGCCGACCTCGGGGGAGAGCTTGCCGGTGGCGAAATAGTCCAGGAAGAAGAGGGGCTCGGCGCCCTGCACGATGATGTCGTTCACGCACATGGCCACGAGGTCGATGCCGATGGTGTCGTGAATGCCCGTGTCGATGGCGATCTTCACCTTGGTGCCGACGCCGTCGTTGGCGGCCACCAGGATCGGGTCCTTGAAGCCTGCGGCCTTGAGGTCGAAGAGCCCGCCGAACCCGCCGATCTCCGCGTCCGCCCCGGGCCGGCGGGTCGAGCGCACCAGGGGCTTGATCTGGTCGACCATCGCATTGCCCGCGTCGATGTCGACGCCCGCTTGGGCATAGGTCAGGCCGTTGGTCTGCTTCTCGGTCGTCATGGCTCACCCCGTGTTGGCTCGGGCAGTAAGACGAGAGGGGACGGGAGGCAAGGGGAGAGTTCGCATTTTGCGAAGCCTGTAAATCCTGCGGCATCTCCGGACAGGTTCCGGGACAAGCCCGACCACGACGGGTGAGGGACATCTTATCCCCACCTTCCGATCCGACGATTGAACTCCGCCGCCCGAGCGGCCATCATCGCCCCGATGACCATCCCGAACATCATCACCATCGGCCGCCTCATCATCGTGCCCATCGTGATCGTCATGATCATGCAGCAGCGGTGGAGCGCGGCCTTCGTGCTCTTCGTCGTTGCGGGGGTCTCGGACGGCATCGACGGCTTCATCGCCCGCAAGTTCGACATGAGGAGCGAATTCGGTGCCTATATCGACCCGATCGCCGACAAGGCGCTGCTGGTCTCGATCTATGTGACGCTGGCCATCGTGGGGGCGATCCCCAGCTGGCTGGCCATCATCGTGGTGTCCCGGGATGTGATGATCGTGGCGGCTGTGCTCCTGTCCTGGGTCATGAGCCGTCCGGTCGAGATCAAGCCTCTCCTCGTGAGCAAGCTCAACACCGCGGCGCAGATCGCCTTTGCGGCCTTCGCGCTCGCGGCCAATGCCTTCGGGGTGGATCTTGCGGGGCTGGAGGAGGTTGCCATGGTGCTGGTCGCGACCTTGACCATAGCCTCCGCGGGTGCCTATCTCGGGGGCTGGCTGCGGCACATGACCACCTGATGGCCAAAAGATAAGGTATGGGGAACCGATGACGGTCCAAAGGCAGATCGGGTTCTGGATAGCGGCGCTGGTCGTCGCGGTCCTGCTGCTGTTCGTCCTGCGCGGCATCCTCCTGCCGTTCGTGGCCGGCTTCGCCCTGGCTTATCTGCTCGATCCCCTGGCCGACCGGCTGCAGAAGGTCGGCATCGGACGTCTGGGCGCCAGCCTCCTGATCCTTGTCCTCTTCGTTCTGGTCTTCATCACCACCCTGATGATCCTGGTGCCCTTCGCGGCCCAGCAGGTGGCGGCCTTCGTGGAAAGGCTTCCCGGCTACGTGACGCGCCTCCAGGAGCTGGGGGCCGAGCAGCTCGGACCGCTGATCCAGAGGCTCGGTCTCGAGGAGGCGCTGCCCGCGGCGCCGCCCTCCGTCGGCAATCTCATCAGCCAGGGCATCGCCTGGATCGCCGCCTTTCTGCAGGGGCTCTGGTCCGGCGGGCAGGCGCTCATCGGCATCTTCTCCCTCTTGGTGGTGACCCCGGTCGTCGCCTTCTACATGCTCGTCGACTGGGATCGCATGGTGCGGACGGTGGATTCCTGGATGCCGATGAAGCACCGGGAGACGATCCGGGCCATCGCCCGCGACATCGACCGGGCGATCGCGGGCTTCGTCCGCGGGCAGGCCCTGGTCTGCATCATCCTCGGAACCTTCTATGCGGTGAGCCTCGCCCTGATCGGGCTCAATTTCGGCGCCCTGATCGGCATGATGGCCGGCCTGTTGAGCTTCATCCCCTATGTGGGCTCGCTCACCGGCCTCATCCTGTCGGTCGGCGTCGCCATCGTGCAGTTCTGGCCGGATTGGACCATGATCGCCGCCACGCTCGGCATCTTCATCTTCGGCCAGTTCGTTGAAGGCAACATCCTGTCGCCGAAGCTGGTGGGCGATTCCGTCGGCCTGCACCCGGTCTGGCTCATGTTTGCCCTCGTCGCCTTCGGGGCCCTTTTCGGCTTCGTCGGCCTGCTGCTCGCCGTGCCGCTCGCCGCCGCCGTCGGGGTCGTGGCGCGCTTCGCCCTTCGGCAGTACCTGGCAAGCCCCCTCTATCGGGGCACGGAACCGGTAATCCTGAAACCGAAGGTCGAGCCCGAGAAGGTCGATCTCGATGCCTGAGACGCCCAAGCAGCTGGCCTTCGATCTGCCGCTCGATCCGCGCTTCGGCGCCGAGGATTTCCTCGTCAGCCCGTCCAACGAGCAGGCCTATGGCCTCATCGAGAGCTGGCCGGACTGGCCGGACACGATCCTGCTGCTGGTGGGCCCCCGGGGCAGCGGCAAGAGCCATCTCGCGTCGATCTGGGCCACGAACGCCCGCGCCTGGACCGTCGATGCCTCCGGGATCACCCAGGACAAGGTCCCGCATCTCGTCTCGAACGGCGCTCTGGCCATCGAGGACATGGACCGCGGCGAGCGGGACGAGGCGGCCCTGTTCCACCTCCTGAATCTGGCCCGGGAGAAGAAGGCCTCGCTCCTGATCACCAGCGAGACGCCGCCCGACCGCTGGGGCCTGCATACGCCCGATCTCCTGTCGCGCCTGCGTCTCGCGCCGGGCGTATCGCTCGAGCCGCCGGACGATGCATTGCTCAAGGCCGTTCTGGTGAAGCTTTTCGTGGACAGGCAACTCGTGGTCGATACCTCCGTTGTCGACTATATTGCTCTGCGGATCGAACGGTCCCTCGCGAAGGCTTCCGAACTCGTGGCACTCCTCGACAGGGAGGCCCTCAGCCGGGGGCGGCGCGTGTCCCGGGCGATTGCGGCGGAGATCCTTGGTGCCGCACAGGAAATGGATGAGAGCGAGTGAAGCCTGACACCAACGCCGCGTTGTCGAACCGTCGTGAAACTGTCACGAAGCCCAGAGCAAAACGGTCGCCGAAGGACGAAACGGCGGAGATCGAAGTGCGCAGCGCAATTGCTCTGAAAGAGGTGGAGACCGTCAGCGACGCCCCGTTGCCGAAGGCTCCCCCGGACATCGAACTCGACGGTGCGGTGCTGCGGAAGTTTCCCCAGCGCTTCATCAACCGGGAACTGTCCTGGCTGCAGTTCAACCGCCGGGTGTTCGAGGAGGCGTCGAACCGCAACCATCCGCTCCTGGAGCAGCTGCGCTTCCTGTCGATCTCGGCCGACAATCTCGACGAGTTCTTCATGGTCCGCGTCGCGGGCCTGATCGGACAGCTGCGCTCCGGTGTGGCCACCAGCTCGCAGGACGGGCTGACCCCGCAGGAGCAGCTGGCGAAGATTTCCGTTGCGGTCTCGCACCTCGCCTCGGACCAGCAGCGGCGCTGGCGCGAATTGCGGGATGCCCTCCTCGAGGAGGGCATCGTTCTCACCGAAGGGGTGGGCCTGACGAAGGCGGAAGCCTCCTGGCTCGAGGATTACTTCCTCAACCACGTCTTCCCGGTCCTGACGCCGCTCGCCATCGATCCGGCGCATCCTTTCCCGTTCATTCCCAATCTCGGCTCCTCCATCGCCCTGAAGCTGGTGCGGCAGAGCGACGGCAAGGTGCTGAACGCGCTGATCCGCCTTCCGTCGCGCGCCGAGCGCTTCATCCGCCTGCCGGATTTCGCCGAGACGGGCGCGACCCGCTTCATCCCCCTGGAGCAGATGATCGTGCTCTACACGAGCCGCCTGTTCCCCGGTTACGACGTGCAGGGTCAAGGCGCGTTTCGCGTGATCCGCGATTCTGACATCGAGGTGGAGGAAGAGGCCGAGGATCTCGTGCGCCTGTTCGAGACCGCGCTCAAGCAGCGCCGTCGCGGCAGCGTGATCCGCCTGGAGGTCGAGGCGGCCATGCCCGAGGACCTGCGCCTCTTCGTGGCCGAGGAGTTGGAAGTGTCCAGCGACGAGGTCTTCGTCGTGGAAGGCATGATGGGGCTGCGCGATCTGTCCCAACTCGTGGCGCTCGAGCGTCCCGACCTCAAGTTCAAGCCGTACAATCCGCGCTTTCCCGAGCGCATCCGGGAGCACAGCGGCGATTGCTTCGCGGCCATCCGCGAGAAGGACATCATCGTCCATCATCCGTACGAATCCTTCGACGCGGTGGTGCAGTTCCTGCGCCAGGCCGCGCGGGATCCGAACGTGGTTGCGATCAAGCAGACGCTCTACCGCACCTCGTCGGATTCCCCCATCGTGGCGGCGCTCGCGGAAGCGGCCGAGGCGGGCAAGTCCGTCACGGCGCTCGTGGAGCTGAAGGCGCGCTTCGACGAGGAGGCCAATATCCGCTGGGCGCGCGATCTGGAGCGCGCCGGCGCCCAGGTGGTGTTCGGCTTCATCGAGCTGAAGACGCATGCGAAGCTGTCGATGGTCGTGCGGCGCGAGGGCAGCCAGCTCATCACCTATTGCCATGTGGGCACGGGCAATTACCACCCGATCACGGCGCGCATCTACACGGACCTGTCCTACTTCACCGCCGATCCGGTGATCGGCCGGGACGTGTCGCGCATCTTCAACTACGTCACCGGCTATGCGGAGCCGGCCGAACTCGAGCGCATGGCGGTTTCGCCGCTGACCCTCAAGAAGCGTCTGCTCCAGCACATCGCCGAGGAGGTGGAGCACGCCCGGGCAGGGCGGCCCGCAGCGATCTGGTGCAAGTGCAATTCGCTGGTCGATCCCGACATCATCGACGCGCTCTACGATGCGAGCGCCGCCGGCGTGCAGGTGGATCTCATCGTACGCGGCATCTGCTGCCTCCGGCCCGGCATCAAAGGTCTGTCGGAGAACATCCGGGTCAAGTCCATCGTCGGGCGATTCCTGGAGCACACCCGCATCTATGCGTTCGGCAACGGGCACGGGCTGCCGAACCCAAAGGCCCATGTCTACATCTCGTCGGCCGATCTCATGTCGCGCAATCTCGACCGCCGCGTCGAGGCCCTGATGCCGATCGTCAATACGACGGTGCACCAGCAGGTGCTCGACCAGATCATGCTCGCCAATCTGCTCGACAACGAGCAGAGCTGGACGGTGCTTCCCGACGGCTCGAGCCAGCGGGTGGTGCCGGCCAAGGGCGAGGAACCATTCAACGCTCACAAGTATTTCATGACAAATCCGAGTCTGTCGGGCCGTGGCAAATCTCTCAAGACCTCCAGTCCCAAAGCGCTCGCCAAGCGCGGGCAGCGCTGACATGCAGGCCGTAAGCCAGGAGGCTCAGGGGCGGCTCAAGATCGGCCGCCCGGTGGCGATCATCGATATCGGGTCGAACTCGGTGCGCCTCGTCGCCTACGAGGGCCTCTCCCGGGCCGTGACGCCGATCTACAACGAGAAGGTCCTCTGCGGCCTCGGACGCCATGTGGCGACCACCGGCCGCCTGGACGACGAGGCCGTCGACCGGGCCCTGCGCGCTCTCGCCCGGTTTCGCGTTCTCTGCGACACGATGCATGTCTCCGAGATCTTCGTGCTGGCGACCGCTGCCGCGCGCGACGCCTCCAACGGCCCGGCCTTCCTGGAGGCGGCGGCCAGGGCCTGCGGCCAGCCGATCAGCCTGCTCTCCGGCGCGCAGGAGGCGCGGGCGTCCGCGCTCGGCGTCATCGCGGGCTTCCACGAACCGGACGGGATCGTCGGCGACATGGGCGGCGGCAGCCTGGAGCTGGTGGAGGTGCAGGGCTCGCAGGTGGGGCAGGGGGTCACCATGCCTCTCGGCGGTCTCGCCTTGCAGGACCTCAGCGGCGGCTCGCTGAAGCGGGCCCAGCGGATTGTGCGCGAGGCCCTGGAGCGCGCACCCGAATATCTTGAAAACCTGCATGGCCGCACCTTCTATGCCGTCGGCGGCACGTGGCGCGCCCTGGCACGGCTGCATCAGGCGGCCCGGGACTATCCGCTGCACGTGATGCACGGCTACATCATCGAGCCCGACGACGGCCTCGACTTCCTGCAACTCGTGGAAGAGGCCGATTCCAAGACCCTGAAGGACATCGAGAGCGTCTCGGAAGCCCGCCGCCCGCTGCTCGCCTACGGGGCCATCGTCCTGGAGGAGATCATCCGCCTCGGGCAGCCGATCGAGGTCGCCATCTCGGCCTTCGGCGTGCGCGAGGGCGTGCTGTTCGACCGGCTCGATCCGGAGACGCGCGAGCGCGACCCGCTGCTCGCCGCCGCCAGCGATCTCAACCTCCTGCGCTCCCGCTCGCCGCGTCACGGGGTGGAGCTGTGCCAGTGGACCGAGGCCTTCATCAAGAGCCTGGGCCTGCCGGAGACGGAGTACGACACCCGCCTTCGCCGGGCCGCCTGCCTGCTGGCCGATATCGGCTGGCGGGCGCATCCCGACTACCGGGGCGAACAGAGCCTGAACCTTATCGCCTACGGGGCCTTCGCAGGGCTCGACCATCCGGGCCGCGCCTATCTCGCCCTGTCGATCTTCTTCCGCCACGAAGGCCTCTCGCCGGACAAGGTGAGCTCGCGCATCAAGACGCTGGCCGGCCCGCGCCTCCTGGAGCGCGCCCGCCTGCTCGCGGCCCTGATGCGGATCGCCTATCCGGTTTCGGTCGCCATGGACGGCGTCCTGCCGCAGGCGCCTCTCACGGCCCGGGACGGCCAGGTCGTGCTGCGCCTGCCCGCCCATCTGGAGCCGCTGGCCAACGAGCGGCTGACGGGCCGCCTGCGAGGCCTCGGCAAGCTTCTCAACATGGATGCGCTGATCGAGATTGCATAGCGCATGGTCGTCGGGCGTCACTGCCCGAGAATGACGCTTCGTAAGCCAAGTCAACATATGTTAATTTGTGCCCTGACTCGGCTGGGTAACGTACGGGCATAGGATGCACAGCCAAAGGGGGGACGCCCATGCAGCTGATCGACCTCGGGGCCGTCCGCAATGCGGAACGCGCGTCGGAGCCCTACGACTACCTTCTTGCCTCCAGCCTGCTGAAGCCTGACGCGATCGACGATCTTCGCCGCGATTTCCCGGCGATCGACAAGCCCGGCTACCTCACCGTGGACGAGGTCAGGCTCCAGGGCCGCTTCAAGCAGCTCATCGACGAGCTGGAGGGTCCGGAGCTGACCGAGGAATTGTCCAGGAAGTTCGGCATCGATCTGCACCCTTATCCCCGCCTCACCACCATCATGAGGAAGTCGCAGCCGAAATACGGCGCCATCCACACGGACGGCCCGTCGAAGGTCATGACCATGCTGGTCTACATGAACGACGCGTGGCAGCAGGACGAAGGCGGGCGCCTGCGCGTGCTGTACGACGACAAGAACTACGACCGCTACAAGCTCGAGGTGCCCCCCACCATGGGCACCATGTTCGCCTTCCTGCGTTCGGACCATTCCTGGCACGGCCATCTGCCCTTCGCCGGGGAGCGCCGCGTGGTCCAGATCGCCTGGGTCAAGAGCCAGGCGGATGTGGACCGCAAGAAGAAGCACAACCGACTGGCCCAGGTCTTCAAGGGGATTTTCGGGCGGTAAACCCTGCGCACCGTGACGTCTGGTGTATAAGCGGTGGCCGGGCAGATCCCGGCCATCGTCATGTGGGGGGAGCTATGGCGCCGGACATCAGAACCATCGCGACGCGCATCGTCTACGAGAACCGCTGGATGCGCGTGCGGGAGGACGCCATCGTCCGTCAGGACGGCTCGCCCGGCATCTACGGGGTCGTTGAAAAGACGGACTTCGCCATCATCGCCCCCGTCGAGAGCAGCATGATCCATCTGGTGGAGCAGTACCGCTATCCCGTTCAGGGTCGCTATTGGGAATTGCCGCAGGGTTCATGGGAAGACGCGCCCGGCACCGATCCGCTGGAACTCGCCCGCGCCGAACTGCGCGAGGAGACCGGGCTGACGGCGGAGACCATGCTGCATGTGGGACACCTGTTCGAATGCTACGGCCATTCGAACCAGGGCTTCCACATCTACCTCGCCCAGGGCCTTCGTCAGGGCGAAACCCGGCGCGAGCACACCGAGCAGGACATGATAAGCCGCGCCTTCCCGACGGACCAGGTGCTGGCGATGATCTCCAACGGGGTGATCAAGGACGCCGCGACGGTGGCGACGCTCGGGCTGCTGCGTCTGAAGGGGCTTCTGTGACCTGTCAGGCCGGACCCATCGCCCTGATCCTCACCCGCCCGCGCTCCAGAACCAGGCCGAGCTGACCGTTCTTCAGGGCGATGGCCTTCTCACCGAACAGCTTGCGCCGCCAGCCGTGGAGGGACGGGACGTCGGCGTCGTCGCTCTCGGCGATGGCTTCCAGCTCCTCGACGGTGGCGATGATCTTGGGCGCGACGCCCTCCTGCTCGGCCACGGCCTTGAGTAGGACCTTCAGCAGGTCGACCACCGAGCCGGTGTTGGAGCGCCCGCGGCTGCGCTCGGGCATGGGGATGGTGGCGGGATCGCGCGCGAGCGCCCGCTCCACCGCCTCCAGGATCTCGCCACCGGTGCGGGAGCGCTCGAAGCCGTTGGGGATCGTGCGCAGGCGCCCCAGGGCCTCCACGCTGCGCGGGGCCGCGGTGGCGATGTCGATCACCGCATCGTCCTTGAGGATGCGCCCGCGGGGCACGTCGCGTCCTTGAGCCTCGCGCTCGCGCCAGGCGGCCACCTCCATGAGCACGGCGATCTCCCGCGGCTTGCGCAACCGGCCGGCCAGTCGGCGCCAGGCGTTGTCCGGATCGGCCTGGTAGGTTTCGGGAGAGGTTAGGATCGCCATCTCCTCGGCGAGCCAATCGAGGCGGCCGTTCTTCTGCAGCTGGTCCAGCAGCGCCTCGTAGACCTTCACCAGATGGGTGACGTCCGAGAGCGCGTAGGTGAGCTGAGCATCCGTGAGCGGGCGGCGCGACCAGTCGGTGAAGCGGGAGGACTTGTCGATCTTGGCCTTGGCGAGGTCGTTGCTGAGCTGTTCGTAGGAGACCGAGTCCCCGTAGCCGCACACCATGGCGGCGACCTGGGTGTCGAAGAGGGGCTCGGGCACGATGCCGCCGAGGTTCCAGATGATCTCCAGGTCCTGCCGGGCCGAATGGAAGACCTTCACCACGCTCCTGTTGGCCATCAGGGCCATGAAGGGATCGAGGCTGATGCCCTCCGCCAGCGGGTCGATAAGGTAGGCTTCCGCAGGGTCGGGGCTCGCTACCTGGATCAGGCAGAGCTTCGGGTAATAGGTGGTCTCGCGCAGGAACTCCGTATCGACGGTCACGAACGGATGCTGGCTGAGACGATTGCAGACGGCCGCCAGGGCGTCGGTGGAGGTGATCAGGTCCATGAAGCGTACATAACCCATCGGGAAAGGGCCCGCGAGTCCGCCGTGGCCGGATCCGCCGATTGTCGGAGGATAAGGTAAAACCTGGCCGAGTGACGAAACGTCGACGCATCGTTGTTTTGTATCGGCCGAATCCAGGTCAGGTGGGTGCGTTTGCTTCCATCATGCCCGGTTGAGCCCCGTTGTGCCCAGCGATTGATGGGCCGCCTCGGCAAACGCCATGGCATCGCCGTCCAGGGGCGGAGAGACGCGGCCTTCGCGCAGGACCACGATCCTGTCCGCCGCGCGGATCGTCTCGGGGCGGTGGGCAATGACGATGCGGGTGATCTTCAGCTGCGCCAGCGCCCGATTGACCTCGCGCTCCTTGTCGAGGTCGAGATGCGAAGTGCCTTCGTCCATGAAGAGGATGCGCGGGCGGCGGTAGAGCGCGCGCCCCAGCAGCACCCGCTGGCGCTGACCGCCCGAGAGGGTGGTGCCCATATCGCCGACGAGCGTGTCGTAGTTCATGGGCATGGCCATGATCTCGTCGTCGATCCCGGCAATCTTCGCGCATTCGCGCATCCAGTCGAGTTCGGGCCGCGCGTCGAAGAACGAGATGTTCTCGGCGATGCTGCCGGAGAGCAACTGGTCGTCCTGCATCACCACGCCGATCTGCGCGCGAAAGTCCTGGACGCTGAAATGCTCAAGCGGCGTGCCGTCGATGAGCACGCAGCCTTGCGTCGGCCTGAACAGCCCGAGCATGATCTTGAGGAGCGTCGTCTTGCCCGCGCCGGAAGGCCCGGCGATGGCGACGAACTCGCCCTGCTCGACCTGCAGGCACACGCCTGATAGAACCTCCGGTTCCGTATCCGCGTAGCGGAAGCTAATTCCCTCGAGGTTGACCGCGCCGCCGACCTGCCGCGTCCCAGGACTCTCGCGGTCCTGCTCGTGCTCCCTCTCGGCAAGGACGATGTCGGACAGCCGGTCGAGATGGAAATCGAGCATGCGGTGCTGGATCCCGGTCTCGATCAGGTTGGTGGCCATGGCGATGAACTGCTCCTTGTAGGCCATGAAGGCGCAGAGCATGCCGATGGTGAACTCGCCCGCCATGACGGCGCGTGCCCCGAGACAGAGCACGAGCACGTTCTCGATCCCGTAGATCAGATCGCGTGCCGTCTTGAAGCCGATGGTGAAGCGGCCGTAACGGATGCTGCGGCTGATCGTTTCCGCATGGCGGTTCTGCCACCGGGCCTCCCGGTCGGCCTCGCGCCCGAAGATCTTGATGCTCTGGATGGCCCGTGCCGTCTCGATGAAGGCGGTCTGCTCCCGGGCCGCCGCCTCGATCATCTCCTCCTGGCGCTGGCGCAGGTCCCGACAGAGGGCGAGGCGCAGGAGGATATGGAGGGCGAGCGCCCCAAGCACGATGCCCGACAGCATCGGGCTGTAAACCAGGATCATCACGAGGGTGAGGGTTGCCGTCACCCCGTCGACAAGGGCGCCGACAAGGCCGTCCGAGACCCGCCGCTGGATCGGCTCCAGCGAACGGAAGCGCGAGACGAGATCGCCGACATGCCGCTTCTCGAACCAGCTCACGGGAAGCCGCACGAGGCGGTGGAACAGATTGGCGCCCATCCGGAACTGGAGTGCGCCGCTCAGGAAGAGCAGCACCTGGGAGCGTATCCAGTCGGCCGCGATGCGGATCAGGGTGAGCAGCCCGAAACCGAGCGCGAGGGCCGCGAGCAGGCCCTGGTCGCCCTGCACGACCGCCTCGTCGACCGCAAGCTGCACGATGAGCGGAGCGGCGAGCACGGCCGCCTGCAGCACCGCCGACAGGACGAGCGCCTGTGCGAGCGCCCGCCCGACCCCGTGCATCCCGGCCCAGAGGGACGTGAGGCGCAGGCGCGTCGTTTCCTTCTGGCGCTCGAAGGAGGCGGTCGGCGTCAGCTCCAGGGCGATGCCGGTAAAGCGGCGTCCGGCCTCGTCGAGCGTCAGGGTCCGGACGCCGGAGGCAGGGTCGTGAATGGTGATCGTCCGTCCGCCGACCCGTTTGAGCAACACGAAATGGTTCATGTCCCAGTGCAGGATGCAGGGAAGTGCGATCCGTTCCAGCTGCTCCGGCTCGAGTCGGAGGCCGCGTCCGGACAGGCCGAGCCTCTGGCCCATGGCGAGCACGTCCTTGAGAGTCACGCCCTTGAGCGAGACCGAGAACAGGCGCCGCAAAGCCGCGAGATCGACCTCGCGCCCGTGATAGGTCGCGATCATGGCAAGGCAGGCGAGGCCGCATTCGGCCGCCTCCGACTGGATGATGGCCGGCAGGCGCGGCGTGCCGAAAAAGCCGAGCCGGGCGAAAAGCCTCACATTCGTCCCCCGACGCCCCTGCGCTGCGGATCGGCCTGAACCGCGCCGCCTGCTGCCACGAGAGCCCCGCCGACGGTGTCCTTGCGGACATGGGCGACCGCACCGAGGAAGAGGAGGGTTGCCGCGGCGCAGGCCACGGCGAACCCACCGACCAGCGGCCAGGAGAGGGGCGCAGCCGGAATCGGCACGGACGCGTGCTCGTCCGTGGCCCTGGTCATGGCCTGTGGGCGGAATAAGGGCTGATGAGCCACCGCAACTCTCCGTGCAAAACGTTATGACGTTATGTTGCAGAAAGACCAGGGTGGCGCAAGGTGACGCTTACGGAACGGAGGTCGGCCGGCGCAGGTCAGGCGCTGGGCTGGATGCGGGCGAGATGCTTCTTGCGCGCCTTCGCCTGACGCTCCGCGCGTGTCATGAGCCAGTCGAGGATGTTGTGCTCGACCACGAGACCGGTCTCCGCATCCTCGAGGCGCTGGATCCGGTCGACCCGGAAGCCGCGATAGCCGTCCTCGGACAGGATGTCGATGCCGCCGAGCAGCATCTTGCCGGGCCCGACCTTCAGCTCGCGCGCCAGCACCCAGCGCCGGCTGGCATTGCCGGCCTGATCGATATAGTCGAGCTCCAGCGCCCCCTCGAAGGGATAGACGTGCCAGTTGCCCTCGATCCGCTCCTCCACGGGAGCGTTCCGGGCCGGTCTCAACAGGGATGTGGCAAGGGTCGTAACCATAGGAAGAATATGGGAATTCACCCTTTGTTCTGCAAGGATTTCGGGCCTCCGAAATCCAAGAAAATCCTTGGAAAATAAGGAGAACGAGGTCTCTTCGGCGCTGCCGAGGCATCAGGGCCATTGGCAGAGGGCGCCGGCGTCCGCCTCCAGCAATCGGGCCAGGGCCGAAACCAGAAGGACGGCGGTGAGAACCCCGCTTGCGATCACGAGGAACCGGAAAGGATAATCGACGAAATCCTCAGGCCGCCGCTTCATGATCCCCTCTTTCTAGAAAGGTTCTAGAGAGGAAGAGGCGGACTCGCGTTAACCTTTGTTAGGGCCAAGCTTTGAAGCCCCGCGAGCCGATCCGATGGTTAACGGCTCGCCGACGGCCCGGACGAGGCGGAAAAGTCCGCGGCAGACGAAGAGGGCTCCGTCGCGAGAGGGGGTGGCCTCGCGGATGTGCTCTGGCGCACACGAGAAGGGGGTACTCCCGGGGGGACGATTGTTGGGATGCATGGAACAGGACAGAATTCCCCTCATATCCATGACAGGTGATCCCATGCAGGCCCTCTTCATCGCCTCTCTTTTCCTGAGCGTGACCCTGACGGCCTTCATGCTGGTCGTCAGCCTGACGAACCTCATGGGTCCGGTGGTCGGCCTGACGATCCATTGAACGTTCCGGCACGAGGCCAAGGGCAGGGGAGCGGGAAAGAGCCTGCTGCACGACGGAATGTCGTACCCGACGGCCGCAGGCCGGGACGGTTATCGCCCACCCCCAGACGTCATGGCCGGCCCTGTGCCGGCCATCCCGATCGGAAAGGTGCGGTGCTCCACAATATCGGGATCACCGGCACGAGGCCTCTGATGACGTCGAGGGTGCGGGTGAGGTCGTGATGTTATGTTCTCACTTTGTTCTTGACACGGTGTTGCACCTGAGCTATATCGTTGCCCAGATCGGTTCCTTCGAGGGGCGCGCTCGCGAGGCGTCGCAAGCTGTGGGAGCCGGCACGGTCCTACCGGCGGCCTCGCAAGCTTGCCGGCGGGAGGCCCTTGGTGCCTTCGGGCTGCCAAGTCTCAACGCCTAAAAGCACCGTGCGCGAGGGGCGGACCGGCTCTTCCATCTT
>DASZBB010000132.1:0-36871 GCA_035944695.1 Microvirga sp.
GCCCTGTTCTTCGGCTTCAACGTGGGCGACGTCACCATCTCCCTGTCGTCGATCCTTATTGCGGCCCTGCTCTTCGCCGGGGGCTTCGCCGTCACCCGGGTGATCCAGCGTTGGCTCAACAACACCTTCCTGCCGGCGACCGATCTCGATGCGGGCCTGCGCAACTCGATCAGCACCGCAGCAGGATATGTCGGCATCATTATCGCGGGCGTGATGGCCTTCACCTATCTGGGTCTCAGCCTGGAGCGCGTGACCATCGTGGCCGGCGCGCTGTCGGTGGGTATCGGTTTCGGCCTGCAGTCCATCGTCAACAACTTCATCTCCGGCCTGATCCTGCTCTGGGAGCGCCCCATCCGGGTCGGCGATCTTGTGGTCGTCGGCGACGGCGAGGGCTATGTGCGCCGGATCAATGTGCGCTCGACCGAGATCCAGGCTTTCGACCGCTCCACGATCATCGTACCGAACTCGAACCTGATCTCCGGCATCGTGCGCAACCGGGTGCGCAACGACCGCGTGGGACGCGTGCTCGTCTCTGTTCCCGTTCCTCGGGCCTCGGACCCCGATCAGGTGGCGGAGGTCATGCGCATGGCGGCCCTCGCCCACCGGGAGGTGATGAGCGAGCCCGCACCCCGGGTGCTGTTCAAGAAGGTCACGGAAAACACCATCGATTTCGATCTCATCTGCTTCGTGGACGATATTGACGCCGCGGCTCGGGTTTCGAGCGACATCTATTTCGAGATCTTCCGCGGCCTGCGCAAGGCCGGCATCGGCGTTCCCGCGCCGGCACCGGCGTCCGAACCGGTTGAGGAGCCGCACGACAAGGCGCCGAAAACTGAGGAGAAAGAGGACGAAACCTTAACCCTTCTCAAGGATAAGACGCCTGCATGAAGCGTCTTATCCTCTTGATCCTTCCCGCCCTCGCTCTGGCCGCTTGCCAGAGCGAGAAGCCTGTCCAGCGCAGCCAGACCCCGAGCTTCTATGTCTCGATGGCCCGGGCCGATGCCGAAGTGGACGCCGCCATGGCCCGCGACATGATCGGCGCCTATCGCGGCAACAACGGCCTGCGGCCCCTCACCCTTGATCCCGATCTGCAGGCGGCCGCCCAGGCGGAGGCCGACGCCATGGCAAAGGCCGACAAGCCGAGTTCCGCAGAGACCTTCAAGGCGCGTCTCGTTACCGCGGGCTTCACGGCTCCGGCCGCGAACCTCTCCGCCGGCTACCACACCCTAGCCGAGGCCTTCTCGGGCTGGCGCGAGAGCCCGCAGCACAACCGGGTCCTTCTCGATTCCAGAGCGACCCGGATCGGGATCGCAACGGCCTATGCGCCGAGCTCCAAGTACAAGGTCTACTGGGTTCTCGCGGTCGCGGCCGACCGACGTTGATCCTTAGCAGGATCCGCGTAAGGGCCGTTCCGGAACTTAACATATGTGAACGCGCTTTAGCTTGAGGAACTCTCAAGCTGGACGAGTGCGCGTTTCGACCCATGCCGGATTTCGACCCCAAACTGGGCAGGCAACTGCCGCCTCCTCCTGCGACGGGCAGCGAACAGGAGGTCGGTCCCGGTCAAGGCAACACCCTGGCGAAGGAGGCCGCCGTCGCGGCGGCCCATCATCCGAACCCGCCTCATCCCCACGAGATGTCTCCCAGCATCCTTCGGGAGCTGTTTCTGCTCTTTCGCGACATGCTCCAGAACGGGAAGGGCTGGCCCATGCTGCGGCTGGGCGTGGCCATTCTCGTCATCCTCGTCGGCAACATGTTCGGTCAGGTTAGGCTCAATGAATGGAACGGCGCCTTCTTCGATGCGGTCGAGAAGCGCGATACGTCCGCGTTCTTTGATCAGCTTATGGTTTTTCTGGTCATCATCGCAGTGCTTCTGGCTCTCGTGGTGGCGCAGACCTGGCTGCAGGAGCGTCTCAAGATCCGGCTGCGCCAGCGTCTGACGCAGGTGCTGCTCGACATCTGGCTCAAGCCGAACCGGGCCTACCAAATGGGCTTCATGGGCGAGAACAGCGCCCAGCCGGATCAGCGGATGCAGGAGGATTGCCGTCTCTTTTCCGAACTCTCGACCGAGCTCGGGGTCGGCATGCTGCAGGCTTTCCTGCTTCTCGTGAGCTTCATCGGCGTCCTGTGGGCGCTGTCGGGGCCGGTGAGCTTCACCTTGAGCGGCCGGGAGATCACGATCCCCGGCTACATGGTCTGGGTTGCAGTCGGCTATGCCGGGATCGGGACCGGGCTCACTTGGCTCGTCGGGCGCCCGATGATCCGCCTCAACACGCTGCGCTATGCGCGAGAGGCCGAACTGCGGTTTGCGCTCGTGCGGGTGAACGAGAGTGCCGAAAGCGTCGCTCTCTATAATGGTGAGCCGGACGAGCGCCGCAACCTCGATGAATTTGTCGAGGCCGTCCTCAAGGCGTCCCGGCGCCTGTCCAGCGGCCTCGCCCGCCTGACCTGGATCACCTCGGGCTACGGCTGGCTCGCCATCGTGGTGCCCATTCTCGCGGCCGCGCCGGATTATTTCGCGGGACGCCTGTCGTTCGGCGAGATGATGATGGTGGTCGGCGCCTTTAATCAGGTGCAGTCGGCGCTGCGCTACTTCGTCGACAACTTCCCAAAGATCGCCGATTGGCGCTCCGCCGTCCTGCGCGTCGCCACGTTCCGGCAGGCCGCCATCGATCTTGACGAGGTTGCAGCCGAGACCCGTCAGATCGAGACCGGCCCCCATCCCAAGGGTTGGCTCAGTTTCGAGGGCGTCTCGATCGCGCTCAACGACGGCAGCATCCTCATCGAGGATGCGACGGCCGAAATCCGGCCCGGCGAGCGGGTGCTGATCATGGGCGAATCGGGCGCCGGCAAGAGCACGCTGTTCCGCGCCATCTCCGGGCTCTGGCCCTGGGGCTCCGGCCGGATCCGCATCCCAAAATCCGAGGAGATGATGTTCCTGCCGCAACGGCCTTATCTCCCCTTGGGAACGCTGCGGGCTGCCATCAGCTATCCGGCCTCGCCCGAAACCTTCGACGATGCCCAGGTGCGCGAGGCGCTCGAGCGCTGCGGCTTGGGCGAGTTCGTCGAAATGCTCGACCGGCACGAGCGCTGGGACCGGAGCCTGTCGCTCGGCCAGCAGCAGCGGATAGCCTTCGCCCGGGTGCTGCTGCACAAGCCCAAATGGGTGTTCATGGACGAGGCGACCTCTGCCCTCGACGAGGAAAACCAGGCATCGATGCTGGCCCTGTTTGAGAACGAGCTCAAGGGGGCCAGTGTCCTGTCGATCGGGCACCGGCCAGGTCTCGAGGAGTTCCACACCCGCACCCTGCACATCCGCAAGACCAAGGAAGGCGCCATTCTCCTGGCCCGGCCCCGGTTGCGCCAGAGCGGGCACTCGCCATCGAGCCCCGGACCGAAATGGATCGGGCGCTTCCGCCGGAGCCTTAGGCCTGTGCGGAGCCGGGCCTGATGAGGGGAACCGGTCCGCACCGTCCCGGCTTTTCAACCGGATTGAACTGGGCAAATCTTGACTGGAGGCGCAGCCATCTTCGTCACGTCAGCAGGTAGATCCCCATGCGGCTGATCAGGCTTTACATCCGCGTTCTGGGCCAGCTTGGGTCCGACCTGAGGGTCGGGGCGCTGCTGGCTCTGGCAAACATCGCGCTCGCGATCTCGGCTTTCGCGGAGCCCATCCTGTTCGGTCGCATCATCGACGTTCTCACCCGTGCCCAGCTGCCGAATGCTGCGCCCGTGACGTTCGGAACCCTCACGCCGCTCATCCTCGCCTGGGTGGCCTTCGGGCTGTTCTCCATCGGTGCCGGCGCCCTGGTGGCGCTGCATGCCGACCGCCTGGCGCATCGGCGGCGATTGGCCGTGGTGGCGAACTATTTCGAGCACGTGCTCGAACTGCCGCTCGCCTTCCACACCTCGACCCATTCGGGTCGCGTGCTGAAGGTGATGCTGGAAGGCTCCGGGGCCATGTCGTGGCTCTGGCTCGGGTTCTTTCGCGAGCATCTGTCGGCTCTCATTGCCCTCGTCGTCCTGCTGCCGCTGACCGTGTTCCTGAACTGGCGTCTGGGTCTCCTTCTCGTGGCGCTGGTGGCGGTCTTCGCGTTTCTCACGGCCATCGTGCTGCGCAAGACGGAGACTCTCCAGGGTTCGGTCGAGCGCTATCATTCGAGCCTTGCCGAGCACGCCTCCGACGCGCTCGGCAACGTGCCGGTGATCCAGTCCTTCACCCGGGTCGAGGCCGAGAGTCGCTCCCTGCGCACCATCATCCAGCAGCTGCTCCAGGCGCAGAATCCGGTGCTGTCCTGGTGGGCGCTCGCCTCCGTGGCCTCCCGCGCCTCAGCCACGATCACCGTCACGGCGGTCTTCCTTCTCGGCACCTGGCTGCATCTGAACGGATTGGCGACGATCGGCGAGGTCGTCATGTTCATGAGCATGGCCACCATGCTGATCGGCCGGCTGGAGCAGGCGGTCAGCTTCATCAACCAGCTCTTCATGCAGGCACCGAAGCTGCAGGAATTCTTCGAGATCCTGGACACGGCTCCCGTCGTCCACGACCGGGTCAATGCCAGGAACATTGAGCGTTATCGGGGCGACGTGGTCTTCGACAATGTGAGCTTCTCCTACGACGGCAAGCGCTCCGCCGTGCAGGACGTGTCCTTCGCGGTGCATGCGGGCGAGAACGTGGCGCTCGTCGGCGCCACCGGCTCCGGCAAGTCGACGACCTTGGGGCTGCTGCACCGGGCCTTCGATCCCCAATCCGGGTCCATCCGCATCGACGGCCTCGACATCCGCGACGTGACGCTCTCGTCCCTGCGCCGGAACATCGGCGTCGTGTTCCAGGAGCCGATGCTGTTCGCCCGCACCATTCGCGAGAACCTGCAGGTCGGACGACCCGATGCCACGGACGCGGAGATGATCGAAGCCCTGGAACGCGCGCAGGCCATCGAGTTCATCGCGCGCCAGACGGAGGGGCTCGACACAGTCATCGGCGAGCGCGGTCGCTCCCTTTCCGGCGGCGAGCGCCAGCGACTTTCGATCGCCCGCGCGCTCCTGAAGAATCCGCCGATCCTCATCCTCGACGAGGCGACGAGCGCCCTCGATGCCGCAACCGAACGCAAGCTGCAGCTCGCGCTGGACGAGGTGATGAAGGGACGCACGACCTTCGTGATCGCCCACCGCCTCGCCACCATCCGCAACGCCAACCGCATTCTCGTCTTCGACCAGGGCCGCGTCATCGAGACCGGCACCTTCGACGAGCTCGTGGCGAAGGGCGGCCGGTTCGCAGAGCTGGCCCGGGCGCAGTTCATGGCGTCCGAGGAGACTCCGAAGCGCGTGAAGGTGTCGGCACACGCATGATTCAAAGCTTCGATCCTCAATCAACGGGCGTCCGCCATCGGATCAACGGCGTCATGCTTCATGCCGTCGAGGCCGGTCCTGCGGACGGACCACTCGTGATCCTCCTTCACGGCTTTCCCGAATTCTGGTGGGGATGGCGCTATCAGATCGGCCCATTAGGCGATGCGGGCTTTCGGGTGCTCGTGCCGGATCAGCGTGGCTACAACCTCAGCGACAAGCCAGAAGGGCGCCGGGCCTACGATCTCGACACCCTGGCGAAGGATGTGGTCGGGTTGGCGGATGCGCTCGGGCGCGAGACCTTCTCCGTGGTCGGGCACGATTGGGGCGGGCTCGCCGCCTGGTGGACGGCCTCGCGTTATCCGGATCGAGTGTCAAAGCTTGTTGTTCTGAACGCGCCCCATCCGAGCGTTGCCGGAGCCTATATGCGCTCGCACCCGAGCCAGATGCTGAGAAGCCTCTATGTCGGGTTCTTCCAGATCCCGCGACTGCCCGAGGCCATGCTCTCGGCCAACCGTCACCGCAGTCTCAAGGATGCGCTCCTGCGCACGAGCCGTCCCGGCACTTTCTCGGAGGACGATATCGCCTACTACGAGAAGGCGTGGTCGCAGCCCGGCGCGCTCACGGCCATGCTGAACTGGTACCGGGCATTGCCATTCAGGCCGGACATGAAGGATCCCGCGGTCCGTCCGCCGACGCTCGTCGTCTGGGGAGCACGCGACCAGTTTCTCGAAAAGGGACTGGCGGAGGCGAGCCTCTCCCTGTGCGAGTCCGGCAACGTTCGCTGGATCGAGAACGCCACCCACTGGGTGCAGCACGAGGAACCGGAGGCCGTCAACGCGGCACTGGTGGGGTTCCTGAAGGCCTAGAGAATCAATCCTGGACACAAAACCTTTCGGTGTCATGACCGGGCTTGTCCCGGCCCTCCCGATCGGATAGGCGCGGCGCTTCATTCAATCGGGCTCACCGGCACAAGGCCGGTGATGACGTCAGAGGTAAGCCCAATCAAACTTTGAAGCGGTGAAAATCACTCGGCCCGGGCACGGACCGCGGTGAGCGGCGTGATCCTGAGCGCCATGATCCGGTTGCGCGACTTGCGCAGGACCTGGAAGCGGAAGCCGTGGAAGGTGAAGATCTGGCCCGTGTCGGGAATGGTCTGCGCCTCGTGGATGACGAGGCCCGCGATGGTGGTGGCCTCCGCGTCGGGCAGGTTCCAGTCCATGGCCCGGTTAAGGTCGCGAATCGGCACGGAGCCGTCGACGTTGACCGAACCGTTCGGCTGCGGTCGCACGCCCTGGACCGAGAGGTCGTGCTCGTCCTTGATGTCGCCGACGATCTCCTCGAGGATGTCCTCGAGCGTCACCAGGCCCATCACCTCGCCGTACTCGTCCACCACGAGGGCGAAGTGGGTCTTCTTGGCAAGAAAGGCTTTCAGCTGGTCGCGCAGGGAGGTGGTGTCCGGCACGAACCAGGTTTCGAGCGCGATCGCCTCCACTTTCAGCTTGCTTGCATCGCCGCCGACCGCGTCGAGTGCCCGCAGCAGGTCCTTGGCGTGGAGCACGCCAACGATGTTCTCTTGGCTTTCGCGCCAGAGCGGCATGCGCGTATAGGGCGAGGAGAGCACCTCGCGGACGATCTCTTCGGACGACAGATCCGCGTTGATGGTGCGCATCTTGGTGCGGTGAACCATCACCTCCGAAACCGTCAGGTCTTCGAGATCGAGGAGCCCGCCCAGCATGTCGCGCTCCACCTTCGCGACGCCGCCTTCCTTGTGCAGCAGGGCCACCTGTCCGCGGATCTCCTCGCTGGCGGAGAGGATCGGCGTGTTCTCTCCGATGCGGATGCCGAAGGGGCGCAGCATGAGCCGCACGATCCGCTCGATGGCGATGGCGAGCGGCCCCAGCAGCGCGACGGCCCAGGACATGGGCCGCGAGAGAGCGAGCGAAACCGTCTCTGGCGACGAGATGGCAACGGTCTTCGGCAGCACCTCGGCGAAGACGATCACCAGGACCGACATGATCACGGTGGCGTAGATCGCGCCTTCTTGGCCGAAGATCGCCACGAGCACGCTGGTGGCGAAGGCGGAGACGCCGATATTGACGATGTTGTTGCCGATCAGCACCGTGCCGATGAAGCGCTCGCGCATCTCGAGCAGGCGGTTCACCAACTTGGCACGCCGGTCGCCGCCCTTTTCCAGAACCAGCATGCGGGAGCGGGACGCGCCCGTGAAGGCCGTCTCGCCCGCCGAGAAGAAGGCCGAGAGCAGAAGGCAGAAGATGACCACCAGGGCGGCAAGCCAGAGATCGCCGGAGGATTCTTCGATCATGACCGTGACGGTTTGATTTCGCTGTCCAGGAAGGCGCGGACCTTGTCGGCCTCGATGCCGGGCGCGATGAAGCTCTGCCCGATGCCCCGGGCCAGGATGAAGGTCAGGGCGCCGCCCTTCACCTTCTTGTCCTGAGCCATGGCGTCGATGAGCTCGTCCACCGTTCCGCAGCCCCCGGGAACATGGGCGAGGCGCGTGGGAAGTCCAGCGGCCGACAGATGCGCCTCGACGCGCTGCGCGTCCTCCCTCGGGCATAGCCCGAGGGAGGCGGAGAAGCGGAAGGCCTGACACAATCCGATGGCGACGCCTTCGCCGTGGACGAGGCGGGCGGAATCATAACGGGTGATCCGCTCCAGGGCATGGCCGAAGGTGTGGCCGAGATTGAGGAGCGCGCGGTCGCCGTTCTCGTGCTCGTCGCGCACCACCACGGCCGCCTTGGCTCGGCAACTCTGCGCCACGGCCTCGTCGCGCGCGGGCCCGCCTTCGAAGATGCCCTGCCAGTTCGCTTCGCACCAGGCGAAGAAGCGCGCGTCGTCGATGAGCCCGTATTTCGCCACCTCCGCATAGCCCGCGCGCATCTCGCGGATCGGCAGCGTGTCGAGGAGGGCGGTGTCGGCCAGGACCAGGCTCGGCTGGTGGAAGGCGCCGACGAGGTTCTTGCCATGCGGGGAATTGATGCCGGTCTTGCCGCCCACGGAGGAATCGACCTGGGAGAGCAGGGTGGTGGGCACCTGGACGAAGCGCACGCCCCGCCGCACGACCGCCGCGGCGAAACCGGCGAGATCGCCGATCACGCCGCCGCCGAGCGCTACCACGAGATCGCCGCGTTCGATGCGGGCAGCCAGCACCGCGTCGCAGACCTGTTCCAGGCCGACATAGGACTTGGTGGCCTCACCGGGAGGAAGCGTGATCACGGACGCGCGCAGGCCCTGGGCCTCCAGGGACTTCGCCAGATCGGCGGCATAGAGCGGCCCCACATGCCCGTCGGTCACGATGGCGGCCGCACGGGCGCCGAGAGCCGCGATGCGCGATCCGGCCGTCTCGATGAGCCCGCGCCCGACCAGGATGTCGTAGGCCCTGTCGCCCAGTGGCACCGGAACCGTGATGAAGGATGAGCTTGCCGAATGGGCGGCCAAGCGGGTCATGCTTCGGCGCTCCCCTGTTTCTCCCGGGCGAACCATTCCCCCAGGGCGTTGATGACGTCGGCGACCACCCGGTCGTGCGGCGCCTCGTGGGAATCGATGGTGATGTCGGCCGTGGCATAGACCGGGTAGCGCAGCTCCATCAGATGGCGCATGGTCCCTTCCGGGTCCGGGTTCTGCAGGAGCGGACGGGTCGCCCGCTTGCGGACGCGGCGCATGAGGATGTCGAGATCGGCCTTGAGCCAGATCGAGATGCCGTGCTCGGCGATGCGCCGGCGGGTCTCCTCGTTCATGAAGGCGCCACCCCCGGTGGCGAGCACGACCGGCCCCTCCTGCAGGAGGCGGGCGATCACGCGGCGCTCGCCGTCGCGGAAATGCTCTTCGCCGTGAATGGCGAAGATCTCGGGGATCGTCATGCCGGCCGCGGCCTCGATCTCGTGGTCGGCGTCACGGAAAGGCAGCTTGAGCGTCTGAGCGAGCCTGCGGCCCACGGTACTCTTTCCGGCGCCCATGAGCCCGACGAGCACGAGCGATCGGGTGCCGAGCTGGCGGCTGATGGGATGGCCGCGCCGGCTTGCCTGGTCTTGCCCGCCGCCTTCATCGAGCGAATTGAAGCGGCTGATATTGTTCATGTGCATGTCCTAGCACGGGCGCGGCGCCCTGTCACAAGGGCGTTATCCTCCTGTCCCTGACAAACTTAACTGAAGTGAGGGACTTGCCTTCGCCGCCCTGGCATGGTTCTAGCGGTTCAACGTTTCAAGAGGCTCAGGTGCCCACGCTCTTTCGGTTTCTCCTCGTCGTCGCCATTCTCGCGGGCCTTGGCTTTGCGGCCATGTTCGCCCTTGCGACCTTCGTCGATCCCGATCCACGCGAGATCACCGTGCCGGTGCACACCAGCCGGACGCCCTCGTCCTCATGAGCGGCGCGCGCCATGCCGGCCTCTTTCTCGACATGCTGGCCGCCGAGCGAGGCGCTTCCAAGAACACCCTCGACGCCTACCGGCGCGATCTTGACGATTACCTTGCCTATCTGAAGGAAGCGGGCGGACAGCCCGACACGGCGAGTTCCGCCACGATCCGGGGCTTCATGGCGAGCCTGGAGGAGCGGGGCCTGAAGGCCTCCTCGGCCGCCCGCCGGCTCTCGGCCGTGCGCCAGTTCCATAAGTTCCTCTACGTGGAGGGCTATGCCCCGGCGGACCCGACCGCGGCCGTCTCCGCGCCGAAGCGGGGCAGGGCGCTGCCGAAGGTTCTCTCCGTCGCGGAAGTCGACCGCCTGCTGCAGGTGGCCTACGAGGGTGTCCGGCACCCGGAAGCCGCCCCGGCCGAGCGCCTGCGCGCCGCCCGCATGGCCTGCCTGCTGGAACTGCTCTACGCCACGGGCCTGCGCGTCTCGGAGCTGATCGCCCTCCCGCGCAGCGCCGCCAAGACCCGCGACCGGTTCCTCGTGGTGCGCGGCAAGGGCGCCAAGGAGCGGCTCGTTCCGCTCACCGATGCGGCCCGAGACGCGGCGCGCGCCTATCTCGTCCTGTTGGAGGAACAGAAGAAAGCCGCAGGCCCCTGGCTGTTCCCGGCGGACAGCGAAAGCGGCCACCTGACCCGCCAGGCCTTCGCCCGCGACCTCAAGGTGGTGGCCGGGGCGGCGGGCCTGCGTGCCGACAAGATCAGCCCCCACGTGCTCCGCCACGCCTTTGCGAGCCACCTGCTCCAGAACGGGGCCGACCTGCGCGTGGTGCAGGAGCTGCTCGGCCATTCCGACATCTCGACCACACAGATCTACACTCATGTGCTCGACGAGCGCCTGAAGAGCATGGTGCGTGACCTGCACCCCCTTGCGGAGGGCGGGGGGAGCTAACCTCCCTCTCACGTCGTCACCAGCCTCGTGCCGGTGATCCCGATCGGAAAGGCACGGCGCTTCAAACAATCGGGATGGCCGGCACAAGGCCGGCCATGACGGCGGAGGGTGTCAGAGCCGATATGACGGCGTTGGACCCTTCACCGCCGCTTGAGCAGAAACACGCCCTGGTCGCCGAGCAGGTTCCACACCCACCAGGGCAGGGTCACGCGCATGGGCTGGCCGCCGGCATTGAGCGCCACGGCCTTTTCCATCTGGGCCCCGACCTCGCGGCACAGTTCCACGAAATCGCGGATGGTGCAGAAATGGATGTTGGGGGTGTCGTACCAGGAATAGGGCATGTTCTCGGTCACCGGCATCCGGCCGCGGAGGACGAGATCGACGCGCACGCGCCAATGGCCGAAATTGGGGAAGGACACGATGGCCCTGCGGCCGATGCGCAGGAGATGCTCCAGAACCACCTTGGGCTGGCGGGTGGCCTGAATGGTCTGCGAGAGGATCACGTAATCGAAGGCGTCGTCCGGGTAATCGGCGAGATCCGTGTCGGCATCGCCCTGGATCACCGGCAGGCCCTTGGCGAGGCACGCATTCACGCCCTCGCGTGAGATCTCGATGCCGCGTCCGTCGACGCCCTTGTGGTCGCGCAGGATAGCCAAAAGCGAACCGTCGCCGCAGCCGACATCGAGCACGCGGGAGCCCGGCTCGACCATGTCGGCCACAAGAAGAAAATCGAGGCGATGACCGGTCTCGCTGTCGGTCAGGGGGAGGGTGGCCGGCAAGGTCATGCGATGCCCCGCACCCGGGCCGCCGCGTCGATGAAGCCGCGGGCGGCGGCAAACATCTCGGGCTCTTCGAGCAGGAAGGCGTCATGGCCCTTGTCGCTCTCCACCTCGACGAAGCCGACGGAGGCCGCGGCCGCATTCAGGGCATGGACGATGGCCCGCGAGTCGGAGGTGGGGAACAGCCAGTCGGAGGTGAACGAGATCACGCAGAAGCGCGTGGCCGAGCCCTTGAAGGCCTTGGCCAGGGAACCGCCGTGCTCCGCCGCGATGTCGAAGTAATCCATCGCCCGGGTGACGTAGAGGTAGGAATTGGCGTCGAACCGCTCGACGAAGGAGATCCCCTGGTAGCGCAGATAGCTCTCGATCTGAAAATCGGCGTCGAAGGAGAAGGTCGGCGCGCTGCGGTCCTGGAAGTTGCGCCCGAACTTCCGATGAAGCGCCATCTCGGACAGATAGGTGATGTGTGCGCCCATGCGGGCGACGGCGAGGCCCTTGGAGGGGCGTGTGCCCTCCGTCAGATAGCGCCCGCCGCGCCAGTCCGGATCGGCCATCACAGCCTGGCGGCCGACCTCATGGAAGGCGATGTTCTGGGCGGAGTGGCGGGCCGCCGTTGCGATGGGAAGAGCGGCGAAGACTCGGGTCGAATAGCTCGCGGCCCATTGCAGCACCTGCATGCCGCCCATGGAGCCGCCGATGACGCAGAACAGGCTCTCGATGCCGAGCTTGTCAACCAACGCCGCCTGCGCCCGCACCATGTCCCGGATGGTCACCACGGGAAAGTCGAGCGCATAGGGCTCGCCGGTCGCCGGATTGATCGAGGCGGGGCCCGTGGTGCCCATGCAGCCGCCGATCACGTTGGCGCAGATCACGAAGAAGCGGTTCGTATCCACCGGCTTGCCGGGGCCGACCATGGTCAGCCACCAGCCCGGCTTGCCCGTCACCGGATTGTCGTTCGCCACGTGCTGGTCGCCGGTGAGCGCGTGGCAGATCAGCACCGCATTCGACTTGTCGGCATTCAGCGTGCCGTAGGTCTGGTAGGCGATCTGCCACGGGGCAAGCGCAACGCCTGAATCCATCATCAGGGGTTCGTCCGCGCCGAAGCGCATCACAAGGCTCGACGGGTCGTCGACCTGGCTTCGCGGTTCGGAGGACAGGGGCGCAAATGCCATCGTTTAACGGAAAAGTTCGTTCTTTCGAACAACCGGTACTGCGGAGCGGCTGCCGCGTCAACGAACATAACGCCGTGGGTGAGATGTTGAGGATAGCGGAAACGGATCGCCGCCTGGATCTCCTGTTGGGCGAAGGCCCGCCTCGGCGTGTGAGGCGGGCCTCTCGTCGTGACTAGGCTGCGAGCGCCTGCCGGCGCAGGAGGTCGTCCAATGAGACCTCCCCTTCAAACCCGCCTGTGCTGACCGCGGGCTCGCCGCGCTCGATGGCATGGGCGAAGCGGACCGCCGGATCGGCCTCAAGCTTGTCGAACAGGCGCTGCAAGCCGGGATAGTCGCGGCGGTCGACCACGTCGTGGTATTTCGTCCAACGGGCGATGCCGATGAAGTAGGCATCCGCCAAGGTGCGATGGTCGCCCAGCAGCCAGTCCTTGTTGCCGAGCATGGCTTCCAGGTTGGCATGAGCCTTGGAGACCATGGCCGCGCCGTAGGCTCTGAGAGCCTCCTTCTCCGTCCCTTCGGCGCCGTGCTCGAGGGCGTACCAGAGTGGGCCGAAGGCTGAGAAGAAGCTCGTGTTGAGGAAGGCCAGCATCTGGTTGAGCCGGTCGAACCCGGGCGTGCCCTGGGGAAAGGCGAGACCCTTGTCAATGCCCCTCGCACCGAGGTGATTGAGGATCGCCATGCTCTCGCTGATCCGCTTGCCCGTGGCCGTCACCAGGGTCGGCGTCTCGCCGACAGGGTTGATCTGCCGGTAGGCCGCACCCTGGACGATTTCGGGCATTTGGATGCGGCAGAGCCGGTAGGGCTCGCCGAGCCATTCCAGCGCAACGATGGAGCCGAACGAGCATCCCGACGGGACGCCGTACAGAAGAGTTTGGACCACGGTGTGTCTCCTTTGTTCGTGACGCCATCACCATGCCAGCATGGACTTTGCGGCTGTAGCGGGTATTTTTGAACCTGAAAGTCCATAAATGTGGACGATGTGCCATGAGACTCAACCTCAACGACTTGCATGTCTTCGTCCGGGCCGTGGACTACGGAAGCTTTGCGGCGGCTGCGCGGCACTTAGGAATCCCCAAGTCGACCGTCAGCAAGCGCGTCGCCGAACTCGAGACCGGCCTCGGCACTCGCCTCATCCACCGCACCTCGCGCAGCTTCGTGCTGACCGATGCGGGACGGGATTTCTATGACCATGCCCGTGCGGCCGTCATCGAGGCTGAGGCGGCCGAGAGTGTCATCCGGCGGCGGCAGGCGGAGCCGCAGGGCCTCGTTCGGATCACCGCCTCCGTGCCGGTGGCACAATTCCAGCTTGCGGATCGCCTGCCGGCTCTCGCCGGCGCCTATCCCAAGCTCGACCTGCAGCTCCACGTCACGGATCGCTTCGTCGATCTGGTGCGCGAGGGCTTCGACATTGCGGTCCGAAGCCATTTCGCACCGCTGCCCGATTCCGATCTCGTGCAGCGGCGCATGAATGTCGAGCGGATTACGCTCGTGGCAGCGCCGGGCTACCTGAACCGCCGGGGCATGCCGGAGCGCCCCGAAGACATCGCGGGCCATGACGGATTGCTGACCGGGCCGGCGTCTCGGACATGGCATCTGACAAGCCGCGATGGTCGCGAGGTTCACGTCGCCCCGGAGGCGCGGCTGGTGGTCGATGAATCCCTCGTACTGTTGCGGGCTGCCGCGGCTGGGCTCGGGATTGCATGCCTTCCCGAATCCATGGCGGCCTCCTTCATCGGAACGGGGGAGCTGGCAAGGGTGCTGCCGGATTGGACGGCCGGGAGCGTTACCTCGACGATCCTGACGCCTCATCGGCGCGGCCAGCTTCCGGCGGTCCGGGCGGTCATCGACTTCCTGGCGGCTCCTGTGTAATATTCTTGCTTTGTTCTTATCAGTCGCCCTCATCTTGCCTAAGGATGGCATGCCCTGTCTCAGGAGGAACGCGCCCGAGGCGTCGGTTGTGGAGACCTGGTACGGTTCTGACATCTCAGGGGAGGCGCACCCCTGACGGTCAGGGTCCCGAGTGGAGGAGGCAGAAAGACCGACCTGTTCGGGCGGGTCCTGTCTCCGCTCCTCCCAAGCCTTGCCGGCACCGGCGCCCCCGGGCTGCGCGCCAAGACGCGCCGTAGAGCCCTCTGAGGGTTCGTCCTTGATGGGCTGGAGTGCAAGGCTCGGGTCGAAAAGCCGTGCGCGGGAGGCGGGTGCCTGCCGTCCGGGCGGGTCTCCCGTCCCGAACTCCCTTCGCGCTCCGCTGGAGCGGCGAAGCAGTCCCAAGTCCCGCGTTTCCCTCGACCCACGAGACAAGCCGGCACCGGCCGGCAGCCCTTCGCGTCCGAGGCGCGAAGCGGCGTCCTCATGTGCAGGCCAGGCGCGCAATCCTATCATGTGAACAGGGATGACAAGCCCGGCCAAAGCCGTCAAAGAAGGGCGCAGACCCGAGGATCCTGCGAATGTCCACCGAGAAGCCCGCTCCGTCCCTTGCCGAACTGCGCCAGGAGATCGACCGCATTGACGAGGCGATGCACCGGCTGCTCATGGAGCGCGGCACCATCATCGACCGGCTGATCGCCTCCAAGAAGGCCTCCGAGACGGGCCTGAGCTCCGCCTTTCGCCCCGGACGGGAAGCCTCGATGATGAAGGCCCTGGCCGAGCGCCATCAGGGGCTGCTGCCGCTCGACACGGTGGAGAGCATCTGGCGGGTGATCATCGGCACCTTCACCTATGTCCAGTCGAACTACTCGGTCCATGCAGACATCTCGGGCGGCGATGCACCCATGCGCGACTCGGCCCGGTTCCATTTCGGCTTCACGGTGCCCTACGTCACCCATCCGAGCGCCGCGGCGGTGATCGAGGCGGTGGCGGCGTCCCGCGGCGACCTCGGCATCTTCCGGCTCGACCAGGGCGCGACGAGCGGCGCCTGGTGGCGCACGCTGGCCGACAAGCGCCGCCCGAAGATCATCGCGCGCCTGCCCTTCATCGAGCGGCCCGACCATCCGGCCGGCACCCCGGTCTTCGTTATCTCCAAGCCCCTCACCGATGCGGCCGTGCGAGACGTGGTGCTCTACGCCGCCCAATTCGAGCGCTGGCATAAGGGTGCCAACGAGGCGCTCACAGGGCTCGGTGGCGAAGTGGTGGCAAGCGCGGCCGACACCAATGGATTGTCGGAGCTCATCGCCGTGCCCGGCACCGTCGAGCCCGCGCAGCTGCACCAGGCTCTCACCAAGGCAGGCGCGAGCCTCGCCCAGCTCGCCGAGATCGGCAGCCATGCCGAACGTTTCCACGTGAAATAAACAGGCAGCTGCGCTAGAGGCTGTCCCAACTCAGTTGATTGCTAGGAAGTCGCGATGTCCGCTCGTCCCCAACCCCGTCCCGGCGTGATGCAGATCGACGCCTATGTGCCCGGCAAGAGCAAGGCCGCAGGGGTTGCCAAGGTCCACAAGCTCTCTTCGAACGAGACGCCGCTCGGCCCGTCGCCGAAGGCCATGGAAGCGATCCGGACCTTCGATCATCTCGAACTCTATCCGGACGGTGCCTCAACCCGGTTGCGAGAGGCGATCGCGGCGCGATACGGGCTCGATCCGAACCGGATCATCTGCGGCGCCGGCTCGGACGAGTTGCTCGCCCTCATCACGAATGCCTATGTGGGGCCGGGCGACGAGGGCATCTTCACCGAGCACGGTTTCCTGGTCTATCGCATCGCGATCCTGGCCGCCGGCGGCACTCCCGTGGTGGCGCCGGAAAAGGACCTTCGCACGGACGTGGATGCGATCCTGAGCCGGGTGACGGACAGGACCAAGATCGTCTTCCTGGCCAATCCCAACAACCCGACCGGCACCTATATCCCGTTCGACGAGGTCAAGCGCCTGCACGCCGGGCTGCCGTCGCACGTGGTGCTGGTGCTCGACGCGGCCTATGCGGAATATGTCCGCCGCAACGATTACGAATCGGGGCTTGAGCTCGTCGCAACCTCCGAGAACGTGGTGATGACCCGCACCTTCTCGAAGATCTACGGCCTCGCCAACCTGAGGCTCGGCTGGATGGTGGCGCCCGCCCACATCGCTGACGCGGTCAATCGTATCCGGGGACCCTTCAACGTCAGCGGCCCGGCCATGGCGGCCGGCATCGCGGCGGTCCAGGACGAAGCCCATGTGGCGAAGGCGGTCGAGCACAATGAGCGCTGGCTCGCCTGGCTCACCCGCGAGATCGAGGCCCTCGGCCTCACGGTCACGCCGAGCGTCGGCAATTTCCTGCTGATCCATTTCCCGCAGGCGGTGGGCCGGACGGCGAAGGACGCCGACGCATTCCTGTCCGGCCGCGGCCTGATCCTGCGCCGAATCGACGCCTATGGCCTGCCCCATGCCCTGCGCCTGACCGTGGGCGACGAGGAGGCCAACGGTCTCGTGGTGGCGGCTCTGCGCGATTTTCTAGGCGGTCAACATGCCTGAGCGTCTCGGTCCTCCCCGTGAAACGCCGCTCTTCGAGCGCGTCGCCCTGATCGGTCTCGGGCTGATCGGCTCGTCGATCGCCCGCGCCAGCCGTCATCTCAACCTCGCGCGCACCATTGTGGCCATCGATGCGAGCGAGGCGGTGGTCGAGCGGGTGCGGGAGCTCGGGATTGCCGACGAGGCGACCACCGATGCAGCGGCGGGCGTGCGGGATGCGGATCTCGTGATCCTGTGCGTGCCGGTCGGCGTCTGCGGCAAGGTGGCCGAGGCCATGAAAGCGGGTCTCAAGCCCGGCAGCATCGTGTCGGATGTGGGCTCGGTGAAGGCCTCCGTGATCGCGCAGGTGCAGCCGCATCTGCCGGACGGCGTCGCATTCGTTCCGGCCCATCCGGTGGCGGGCACGGAGCATTCAGGGCCCGATGCCGGCTTTGCGACCCTCTTCCACAATCGCTGGTGCATTCTCACGCCGCCGGAGGGCACGGACGAGACGGCCGTCGCACGGGTGCGAGCCTTCTGGGAGGCCATGGGCTCCAATGTGGAGGTGATGAGCGCGCAGCACCACGATCTGGTGCTCGCCATCACCAGCCACGTGCCGCACCTGATCGCCTACAACATCGTCGGCACGGCAGCGGATCTGGAGACCGTCACCCAAGGAGAGGTCATTAAGTTCTCCGCCGGCGGCTTCCGCGACTTCACCCGTATCGCCGCCTCGGATCCGACCATGTGGCGCGACGTCTTCCTGCACAACCGGGAGGCCGTGCTGGAGATGCTGGGCCGCCTCAACGAGGACATCGCGCTCTTGGCCCGCGCCATCCGCTGGGGCGAGGGCGACAAGCTCTTCGACCTCTTCACCCGCACGCGGGCCATCCGCCGCGGCATCATCTCGTCGGGCCAGGAAACGCCCGAGCCGGATTTCGGCCGGCGGCGGGATGACAAGGCATAAGCGAGCTCAATACAACGGCTGCAGCCTCACGTTCGGGATCACGAACGGTCCCACGGCCAGGAAGCCGTTCTCGAGCCGCAGCGGCGGCAGGGTCGCGAGCTGGGGCTTGGCATTGGGCTGGGCCGCATTGGACCGCGGGCCCTGTCCGAGCAGCATGCCGAGAAGATTGCCGCCGACACGCCCGCCGGTCAGGTTGCCGAGAAGCCCGTCGAGGCCGGCAGCCGCGATGGTGAGCTGGCCCGCGGGCCGGTGCTGATCGTCGAGGCGCAGCTCGCCCTTGGTCTCGATCTGGCGCGCGCCCTTGGTGGCCGAAAGCATCAGGACGTCGAGCTTGCCGCCGGCATTGCGCCACAGCTCCAGTTCCTCGGCGATGGTGCCACCCTTGAAGCCGTCGGCCTGGGTCACGGTGACGTCCGCGTTCAGGTTGGTGGCCTCCGGGCCGCCGACCAGGGCATCGAGAATGGGGATGCGTGCCTCCGTCACCGAGGCGGCCACGTCGCCGGCGAGTTCGGCCCGTCGCGAGGGGTTGGGGCGCACGTGAAGCTCCAGGTGCCTGCCCGATCCGGCGATCTCGCCGCCGCCGAGACCGGTGACCGTCACCTGCGGGGCATTGGCGGCGAGCGACAGGCGCTGCAGCCCGCTCTGCGAGGTATTGATGCTGGCCTGCAGGAGATCCCAGCGGCCGTTGACCGTCACGGTGCCGTCGCTCACCCGCAAGGGGCCGGCGACCTCCACGATGACCCGGCGGGGCTGGTAGACCTGCGCGACGGCCTCGGTGCGCCCGAAGGAGGCCGAGACGGCACCCCGCTTCAGATCGAGGCTGTTGCAGACGATTTCGATTCGGAACGGGTAGCCGACGATGGTGCGGTCGCCGCAGGTCCATTCCCGGCCTTTCCGCGCCTCCGCGGCGATCCAGCCGTCGAGCGCTTCTGCCGTGCGGCCGCGGATCACGAACCAGGCGACGCTCCAGGCGATGGCGAGGAGGAGCAGCAGCACGAAGGGCGTGTAGAGCCAGAAACGACTGCGGCGAACATTCCCCGTCGGGGCGGCCTGATCCATGCGCGATCTCCTGTTGTGCTGATGCGTGGTTACTGGTAGCGCCCGAAGCAGGCAAGGTTCGGGCGCGGGTGACATGAGGGACCTCACGGAGGATTTATGGGTTTTCGGCTACGGCTCGCTCATGTGGCGGCCGGGCTTCCCCTTCGTCGAACGGGTCCATGCCCATCTCTATGGCTATCACCGGTCGCTTTGCGTCTTCTCCCATGTCCATCGCGGCACACCGGAACATCCGGGACTCGTGCTGGGGCTCGATCGGGGCGGGCGCTGCCATGGGGTGGCCTTCCGGGTCGCCCCCGAGGAGGCCGAGGCCACGATCCAGTACCTGCGCGAGCGCGAGCAGGTGACGTCGGTCTATCTCGAAAGACATTTGCCCGTGAGGCTAGCCGATGCGCGCCGGGTCCGCGCGCTCGCCTATGTGGTCGACCGCAATCACGGGCAATATGCGGGCCGCCTCTCCTTCGATGAGGTGATCCGGCTCGTGCGTCAGGGGGAGGGCATCTCCGGGCGCAATCCCGACTACGTGCGCTCCACCTACGAGCATCTCATCGGCATGCACGTGGTCGATCCCCTGCTGCACCGGATCGTCGACGCGCTGAATCAGGAGGCCTGAGTTTCGTCCTCGCGCAGATCCTCGAAGATCGCGCGGCGATCGTCCTCGGTCGCGGCGAGACGGTGGATGTGGAGTTCGGTGGCGCCCAGGTCCCGGACCTTGGCGAGCCAGCGCATCCGGGTCTCCTCGCTCGGGTCGGACGCCGCCATCGCGGCATCGACCACGACGCCGTTGGCCGTCCTGTCCCGCTTCACGGCGAGGATCACGGCGTCCGTGACCTCAAGAAGCTCCGTTTCGTTGAGCGGATGCACGCCGACGATGTAGCGGCGTCCCGAACGGCCGCGCCAGGAACTCAGGGTGGAAGAGGAGCGAAGCCCTGCGGTCGCCCGTAGCCTTTCCTCGCGCACGCCAGCCCTCCGCATTCGGTCGTTGCGGAGATCCCGCATGGCCGCATTCCAGGATATGGTTCGTTTGTTCGCCATATGTTCTTATATGTAAGAACGGCCGAGTGAGTCGTCAAGATTGCTGAAAGCTTGGCTGCGCTTGGGTTTGCGAGGTTTTGTGCGTTTCCGCACTTCTGCCGTCGGGATCACCGGCATAAAGCCGGTGATCCCGACGGCGAGGCTTCACGAGACTTTGGACAGCGAGGCATCCGAGGCGGCGGCGGAACCCAGGCCCAGCTCTTTCCGGCCCTCTTCCAAAAGCCGGTTGGAGGCCGTCTCGATCCGCTCCTGCACCAGCTTGAAAAACTCCTCGCGCGGCAGCCCTGGAGCAATGGGATCCTGAACCTCGATCCGCACCGTGCCGGGGCGGCGGATGAACTGGCGTCGCGGCCAGTACAGGCCCGAATTCATGCCGACCGGGACGCAGGGAAAGCCGAGATTCTGGTAGAGATGGGCCACGCCGTACTTGTATGCCGGGGGAGCGCCCGGCGGGCGGCGGGTGCCCTCGGGAAAGATGATGATCTGGCGGCCGTGCTGGGCCTCGTCCTTGGCCCGTGCCGTCATCTGCACCAAGGCCGCGGATCCCGCCTTGCGGTCAACGGGCACGCAGCGCGCCTTGGCCAGATGCCAGCCGAAGAAGGGGATCCACATCAGCTCGCGCTTCAGGATGTAGGTCGGGTCGTCGAGGATCGTCACCAGGGCGAAGGTCTCGAGGAACGACTGGTGCTTGGCCGCCACCAAGGCGCCGCCCGGGGGGATCTTCTCACGACCAGTGATCACGACCCTGGTCCCGGCAATCACGCGCAGGAGCCAGAGCGATGTCTTGCCCCAGGTCTTGACCAGCTCCATGAACACGCGGCGCGGCATCACGAGACCTGGGATCAGGATGATCAGCCACAGGATCAGGTTGGCATAGAAGGCGACGTTGAACAGCAGCGAGCGAACGATCAGCATGGTTTCTTGAAAACGAAAAGCGGAGCATCGTGCTCCGCGGGCGGGGCACCTTAGCGCATCGTGCGGAAAAGTGGACCCGGTTTTCCGCGTCCACCGATGCGCACCTCAGGTTGAGCATCGAACCCAAAACGCCTTGCCCTCCAGGGGGCGAGCTTGAGGTTTTTCTCGGAACTCTAGCGCCAGAGCGGCTCGGCGACGACCTGCGCCTTGATGGGCGCCCCGCCGCTGATGATGTTCGCCACCGAGGAGCGCTCCGGATCGCCCTCGAAGCGGGTCCGGACCCAGACGGCCAGGAATTTCAGGTATTCGGTGAAGATCACCCGGGCCACGGCCGGATTGTGCCACCAATCATGCGGATCGATGGTGGCCGCGACCGGGTAGGGGATCTTCTGGAGGTTCGGCAGGGCGTGGTCGAGCTCCACCAGGGTGCGTGGCATGTGATAGTTCGAGGTCACCACGATGATGGCATCGAACCCGTTCGCCTCGGCCCAGCGCCGGGTCTCGATGGCGTTGCCGATGGTGTTGCGGGCGCGGTAATCGAGGTCCACGCAGCAATCGAACAGCCGCCGCTGCCCCGGATTGAGGCGGGCGATCTGGTCCCGGCTGGTGTTCTCGTTGACCCCCGAGATCAGGAGCCTCTTGGCATAGCCCTTGGCGAGCAGATCGATGGCGTCGCCGATCCGCTGCGCACCGCCTGTCATGGCGACGATCCCGTCGGCACGCGTCTCGGGCGGCTGCTCGAACCGGTCGAGGTGATAGACGAAGCCTAGGAATCCGAGGAACCCGACGACCAGGGCCGCGATGCAGCTCCAGAATCCGACAGCGAGCAGGCGGCTCAGCAGGGAGCGCCGGACGGGGTGCTTAGCCGTTGGCGACATGGTCCAGCCCCAGCCCAAGGCCTCCGTGGAATCCATGGCGCCCGGCGCACTCCAACTCTGCGTTCGCGAGGTCATCTTGGACGACATTAATGGAGATTGCGGCAATGGAGAGGCAACCCGCTCTTTCCCTGTTAACTGTCAGCATCAACCATTTTCGTTAAGAAAGCGTCTTACGGTCAAGCGCGAGACGATGCCGGTGATGAGCGCGACGAGAAGCGCGATGAGGACCACCACCGCATAGCCGCTCCAGCTGATGGTGAAGGCGCCGAAGAGCGCCTCGAGCTGGTCGCCGGTCGGGCTCGCCCGCCAGGAGCGGGTGACGAAGCCCAGGATCAGGGTGAGGATCAAGGCGGCGGCGGCCCCGATGGCGCTGCCGCGCAACCCGAGGCGGAAGAAGCGGCGCTGGAACTCCCTGGCGATGAAATCGTCGTTCGCGCCGACGAAATGAAGCACCTCCACCACCTCCCGGTTGCCGGCCATGGCGCCTCTCGTGGCGAAGATCACGGCCAGGCCCGCGGCCACGAGCACCAGGGCCACGAGGAAAACCCCGACGCCGATGATCGTGTTGGCCATGGTCGAGAGCCTTGAGACCCAAAGCGCATGATCGTCCAGGGTCGCGCCGGGCACCTCGCGCTGGAGGGATTGCCTCAAGCCGCCGAAATCGGGCTTCGCATCCTCCCGGAGCTTGATCACGATCAGGCGGGGAACCGGCAAGTCCTTGAAGTCGAGGCCGGTGCCGAGCCATGGCTCGAGGAGGCGCTCGGACTCCTCCTTCGAGAAGGCCTGAGCCTGCTCCACGCCGGGCGTCTGCCGGGCCAGCGCCACGGCGCGGCCCACGTCCTGTTCGATGGAACGCTGAGGATTGGGTCGGATCTGGATCGTGACCTCGCGGGCGATCTCGGACCGCCATTGGGCGGAGCTCGCGGAGACGAGTTCGGCGCCGCTGGCGCAGAGCGCCGCGAGGAAAGTCAGGATGGCGATGACGGCGGCGAGCGCCTGGCCGCCGGCCGAATCCACCGGCACGAGCGGAGCGTTCCGGCTCAAGGAGGCGGGCAGGGAGCGCTTCTGCCCGTTGGCAGCGGCTGCCTTCCTCAGGCGGGGTTGGGGCGCGGCGCTCATCTTGGCTCACTCATCGATATGCAGCCGGCCGTCGCCGAGCACGAGGCGGCGGACGTCGAGCTGATCCATGAGGCTGAAGTCGTGAGTCGCGATGACCACCGAGGTTCCGAGACGGTTGAGTTCGATGAAGAGGCGCAGCAGACGGCGGGCGAGCGACGGGTCCACGTTGCCCGTGGGCTCGTCGGCGAGCAGCAGGTCGGGGCGCACGATCAGGGCGCGGGCGATGGCCGCGCGCTGCTTCTCGCCACCGGAGAGCACGGGTGGCAGCATGTGCATGCGGTCACCCAGGCCGACCCAGCGCAGCAGCTCGACCACTTCCGCCCGGTAGCTCGATTCCTCCTTGCCCTGAACCTTGAGCGGCAGGGCCACGTTCTCATAGGTGGTCAGGTGGTCGAGGAGGCGGAAATCCTGGAACACCACCCCCATGCGGCGGCGCAAGCCGGTGAGCTCGTCCTTGGAGATCCGGGACACGTCCTCGCCGAACAGGGAGATCAGGCCGCGGGTCGGCTTCACCGACATCAGGATGAGGCGCAGCAGCGTCGTCTTGCCGGCGCCCGATGGGCCGGTGAGGAACTGGAACGAATTGGGCTCGATGGAGAAGGTCAGGTCGCGCAGGACCTCGGGCCCCATGCCGTAGCGCACGCCCACATTCTCGAAATGCACGGCCGGAGCCGCGCTCTCGTCGTCATCCTCGTGGTGAAACGCCCTCACGCGTGCTCTAGCCATCCCTGGAGGTTGTCGGTTCTTGGAGCGGACGAAGACCGCGATTCGCCTTCTTATCGCCCGGCTATGGTTAGCAAGCCATAAACTTGCAGGACCAGGACGGAAAGCGAGGGTTTCGCGGGACATTGCCGCAGGAGGGGAGGGGGCCATGACACACCCCTCCTCATCACCGGCCCGGTTCCGGTGATCCCGATTCTGGAGGCGCCGCATTCTTCCGATCGGGATAGATGGGGCAAGCCCGGTCATGACGCCGGCGCGCATCCGCAGGGCTAGAGCAATCTTTGCGCCGAAAAGACATCAACTCCGTTTGACATCACGGATCAAGCATGGTCGTGAAGAGGTGAGCTTAAATGGCCTCTGACTTCTTTGCTGGATTGATGACGATGAGCACTGCCCCCCGGATCCGGGTTCTCTTCGACGAAGGCACGATCGCCAAGCGCAACGAGGCGCTGGCCCAAGAGATCGCGGCCGCCAAGCCGCAGAACCTTCTCGTCGTCGCCGTGCTCAAGGGCAGCTTCATGTTCGCCGCAGATCTGATCCGCGCCTTGCACCGGGTCGGCCTCTCGCCGCAGGTGGAGTTCGTGCACCTGTCGAGCTATCTCGACGGCACGGTCTCCACGGGCAACGTGACGATCCTGCGTGACGTGGAAAGCGATGTGCGCGGCCGCGACGTGCTGCTCGTGGACGACATTCTCGAGTCGGGCCGCACAGTCACCTTCGCCAAGGACCTGCTGATGGCCCGTGGCGCCAAGAGCGTGAAGACCGCGGTGCTGCTGGAAAAGCCCGGCAAGCGCGCCGTGCAGATCCATCCTGACTACGTAGGCTTCACCTGCCCGGATGTGTTCGTGGTCGGCTACGGCATGGACGTGGCCCATTCCTACCGCCAGCTGCCCTTCGTGGGCGTGGTCGACCATCTCGACAACAGCCCGGACCTGTTCGACAAGCCGGGGTCGTGATCATCCGTTGAGCCGCCAGATCGTCCCGTTGAGCAGGGTCGCATAGGCGACCCAGGCAAGATAGGGGACGAGTAGGAGGCCTGCCGTGCGGTCGAGCCGCCAAAAAGCGCGGATGGTCGCAATGATCGCCACGATCAGGGCTGCGATGACCACGAGGCCTGCCAGCGGGCTCCTGCCGCCGAAGAAGGCGAAGGACCACATGCCGTTCAGGATGAGCTGCGCGAAGAACGCCAAGATCGCTCTCGCGCGGCCGGGCTGGTTTTCCGGCAGGGCGAGAATGCGCCACAGCGCATAGGCCATCATGGCATAGAGCAGCGTCCAGGCGACCGGGAAGGCCCAATTCGGCGGCGTGAAGCCCGGCTTCTGGAGGCCCGCATACCAGGTCGGAATGTTCGGCTGGGTGATGAGGCTCGCCGACACCGCCACGGCGACCACCGGCAGCACGGCCACCAGGAAGCGCGGCAGCCGCGGCATTGCATGGCTGCCCGGCGCAGTTTGGTCTGTATGCATGCTCGGAATCCCTCTATGAGGTGCGCATCATTGTCCTACGTGACGCAACCTGTCACGCTTGCGGAGGTTCCCTCATGTCGTCATCGCGTTCCCCATGGTCGAAGCGCAGCCTGACCGCTCAGGCCATGGGCCATGTGGATCCGATCACCAAAGCGATCGTGCCGCCGATCCATGTGACGACCACGTATATCCGCGACGAGGACAACGGCTATTCCTCCGGCTTCGTCTACGGCCGGCCTGACAACGCCACAATCCGCGAGGCGGAGGAGGTTCTGGCCATGCTGGAAGAGGCCGAGGCCGGCGCGCTTCTGTTCTCGTCCGGCATGGCGGCGGCGACTGCCGTGTTCCAAGCCCTCGATCCGGGCGATCACATCGTGGCCTCCAAGGTCATGTACTGGGCCCTGCGCAACTGGCTCATGACGGAGGCCGTGCGCTGGGGGCTCAAGGTCGACTTCGTGGAGACCGACAACCTCGATGCCCTGCGCGAGGCCGTGAAGCCGGGCCAGACCAAGCTGGTCTGGATCGAGACGCCCTCGAACCCGCTCTGGACCATCACCGACATCGCGGCCGCCGCCGAGATCGCCCACGCGGCAGGCGCCCGGCTTGCGGTCGATTCCACCACCGCCTCGCCGATCCACACAAGGCCGCTGACGCTCGGCGCCGACATCGTCATGCATGCGGCCACCAAGGTGCTGAACGGCCATTCCGACGTGGTGGCGGGCGCCCTCGCGGGCGCCAGGGCCGACGCGTTCTGGGCCCGGGTCGCCTCCATTCGTAAGATGCAGGGTGCGATCCTCGGGCCGTTCGAGGCCTATCTCCTGATGCGCGGCATGCGTACGCTCCACGTCAGGGCTGCGGCTCAGGCTAAGAGCGCGCTCGAGTTGGCGCAGCGCTTCGCCGCCCATCCGAAGGTGGCCCGCGTGCTCTATCCAGGCCTGCCGCAGCATCCCGGCCATGACATCGCCGCCCGGCAGATGGAGAACGGCTTCGGCTACATGCTCTCAATCCAGGTCTCGGAGGGCGAGGCCGCGGCGATCCGCACGGCCGCCCGGGTCGGCCTTTGGAAGCGGGCCACCTCCCTTGGCGGAGTCGAGAGCCTGATCGAGCACCGCGCCTCCATCGAAGGTCCGGGAACCCCGTGCCCGCCGGATCTCCTGCGCCTCTCCACGGGCATCGAGGATATCGAGGATCTCTATCGGGATCTCGACGAGGCTTTGCGGGGCTGATGCTTGATGCTGTCATGGCCGAGCCTGTCCTGGCCATCCTGATTGGAATCGGCCCGCGTCGTCCCCGCTGTTCGACGCCCCTTAGCCAGCTATCTTGATCCTGTCACAAAACCTGTGCTTCTCTCGGCTAGAGGCGAAAGCATTTCGCAAAACGACAAGTCGAGGGAAGACCATGACCCATTCCATGAACCGCCGCCGCGTCCTGCAGACCGGCGTGGCCGCTGCCGCCATTGCCGGAATGCCCCGGTTCGCCTTCGCGGCCGGTCCGGTGGTGAAGCTCCGCATCCTGGAGACCACCGACCTTCACGTGAACATCTTCCCTTACGATTATTATCGCGACGCAGCCGACGACACGGTGGGTCTTGCGCGCACCGCGACCCTCGTGAAGGGTGCCAGGGCCGAAGCCAAGAACAGCCTGCTCTTCGACAACGGCGACCTGATCCAGGGTTCGCCGCTCGGCGACTTCATCGCCTATCGCCGCGGCATGAAGGCGGGCGACGTGCATCCCATGGTGGCGGCCATGAACGAGCTCAATTACGATTGCGGCACGCTCGGCAATCACGAGTTCAACTACGGCCTCGAGTTCCTGCAGAACTCCCTCGGGGCCGCGAAATTTCCCTTGGTCTGCGCCAACGTCATCAAGGCGAACGGCGAGACCCTGCAGAAGCCGTGGATCGTGCTCGACCGCGAGTTCACCGACGAATCCGGCGCGAAGCAGACGATCAAAGTGGGCGTGATCGGCTTCGTGCCGCCGCAGATCGTGCAGTGGGACAAGTCCCATCTCGACGGCAAGGCCACCACGGTCGACATCGTCGACGCGGCGAACAAGCATGTGCCTGATCTCAAGAAGGCCGGTGCCGACATCGTCGTGGCGCTCTGCCATTCCGGCATCGCCGGCGGCGAACGCAAGGGCGGCGAGGAGAATGCGGCGCTGCATCTGGCGAAGGTCGACGGCATCGACGTGATCCTCACCGGCCATCAGCACTTCGTGTTCCCTGGCGGCAAGGAGTTCAACAACATTCCCGGCGTCGACGCGAAGGCCGGCACGCTGCACGGCAAGCCCGCCGTCATGGCCGGCTTCTGGGGCAGCCATCTCGGTCTTGTCGATCTCGAACTGACGAAGGACGGCAAGGCCTGGAAGGTTGCGAACTTCCGCACCGAGGCGCGTCCCATCTACGACCGCGTCGACCGCAAGATCGTCGCGAAGGTCGATTCCGACGCGGCCGTTATGGCGGCAGCCCAGTCCGGTCACGACGCGACGCTCAAATACGTGCGCGAGCCCGTCGGCACGACGACCGTTCCGATCCACTCGTACTATTCGCTCGTGTCGGACGACGCTTCCGTGAAGCTCGTGGCCGAGGCACAGGCCTGGTACGTGGCGGACCAACTCAAGGCCTCACCCTTCAAGGATCTGCCGATTCTCTCGGCGGCGGCGCCCTTCAAGGCCGGCGGCCGCGGCGGTCCGAACTATTTCACCGAGATCAAGCCGGGCCCGCTCGCCATCAAGGACATGGCGGACATCTACATCTATCCGAACACGATCCGCGTGGTGAAGATCACGGGCGCCCAGGTGCGCGAGTGGCTGGAACGCTCGGCCGGCATCTACAACCAGATCGATCCGGCCAAGGGCGGCGAGCAGGAACTGATCAATCCCAAGTTCCCAGCCTACAACTTCGACGTGATCGCCGGCGTTCAGTACAAGATCGACCCGACCCAAGCCTCGCGCTACGACGACAACGGCAAGGTCGTGAATGCCGATGCTCACCGCATCAAGGACCTGACCTACAACGGCAAGCCCGTGGCGGACGACCAGCAGTTCCTCGTGGTGACGAACAACTATCGCGCGGGCGGCGGCGGCAACTTCCCCGGGGCAGACGGCACCACCATCGTGTTCGAGGCGCCGGATCTCACCCGCGACGCCATCATGCGCTACATCCTGGAGAAGAAGGAAGTCGCCCCCAAGGCGGACGGCTCCTGGTCACTCGCGGCGCCGGCCGGCGTCACCGTGACCTTCACCACCGGCCCGAACGCCGCCAACTACCATCCGGCCGGCATCAAGGTCGAAAAGATGGGCGATGCGCCGGAAGGCTTCGTGAAGTACCGCATCGTGAGCTGATCGTTCACGCAAGCGAGTGGCGAGGCGGCCGGGCTCTTACCCGGCCGTTTTGCTTTGAAAGAACCACGAGCGAGCAGGCCATCACGGGGATGTGACCGGCCGCGCGTCGTTTTGTCCGGCAATGCGACAATGGCATTCTCCCCTGTCATGTGGCTGATCCTGCTGTCGAAAGCGGCCATAGCCCTGGGAAGGATGTGCCGGCTGAGAGGTCGCCATTCCGGGAGACACGGGCGCCATTTACCCTGGATTAACCAGCGGCCCCTCGAATGCCGGCTCCATTGTGTTTTCGATCTTTGTCTTGTGCTGATTCTTTCGATGACTGTGCTTCTCTGCAGATTGGCCTCTCTTCTTCTCGTATCGATGGCGGTGGCGACGATGGCCGTTGCCGACGAGGCCGAGATCTGGGGCGAAAACATCACGTCCACCTGGCTGGATGATCATGTGGCAGCCAAGCGTGCGGCGCGCCCTCGTCCGTCGCCGCGTCTGAGCCGCACGCAGGTCTGGGCGAACGGCATTGCCCGCACCGACATGCAGGCCTTCCTGCCGACGGATTTCGACCGCGCGGTCGGGGCCAAGATGCAGCCGTTCCAGGACTACAATTTCCTGATCGGAACCGAACTGGTCCGCGCTGGCGGCGAGGCGAGCCTCCTGTCGTCGAAGGCAAGCTGGGAAGCTTTCCTCAAGCGGGATTGGGAGCGCCTCGGCGTCACGGTCGGCCTGTCGACGGCGGGCTTCCTCGACAGCGTGCAGACCGGCTATTCGCAATCGATCAGCGGCACCCTGGACATTCCGCTCAATTTTTCCCTTCAGGCGTGGAGCACGGAACTGCGGCTCTCTCCCAGCATGAATCTTGATGGTCTGAGCGGAGACATCAGCTCCGGTCTCCTGTCCGAGATCGTCGGGCAGACGCGGTTGACATCGCCGGCGGATCGCTTCCGGTCGGACCTCAACGTCAGGCTGGGCTACGGCGTCGCGCCCAACACGCGGCCCGTCGCCTCCGCGACGCTTGAGCTGCGGATCTCGCCGAATCTCTGAGAGCAGGATGCCTGCGTCCGATCGGGCGTTCCCGTTGTCATCGCGACCTCGTGTCTCGTCTCCTGCGCCGACAATGTCACACGATTGAGATCATCCGACGCTATCGGCGCCGCATGAAGAACAGTTTCAGCAACGATGTTTTCGATGAGCGCCTGGATGCGGACGATTGTTCCCTTCACTGCCCGGGCTGGTTCCATCTCTTCCTGGTCGCCCTGGGAGTGCTCGGCCTGATCGGTTATGCGATCCTGGGATAGACGGGCGCTGTTCTGAATTCCCGGCCACAGACACATCTGCCGAAGGACAGCCCAAAGCCGGTCATTCTGAACCTGTCGCGTCCTTGGCCGTTTCGCTGCTGATGCGCGTGAGAGGAGAGAACCATGGGACAGCTGACCTTCGACGGCCGTGGGCCTTACGATCTGCCCGATGCGACTCATGCCGACGCGCAGAAGGATGGCTACGGGTTCATGCTCTCGTTCCGACTGTGGAAATCGAAGCAGGAATGGACCCTGGTGCGGATTCACGTGAGCCATGAGGAGGCCGACAAGCTCGTCCGGCAGATCGGGGATGCCCGCACGCGCTCGGACGGCTCGACGATCATCTAGGCCCGATGTTCACCGTCTGTCTCGTCTCCCGCGCCAAGCGCGCCGTCGGCGACTGCCGATTCAGTCGTCGACCTCTCAAAAGCCGTAATGTCGTTCTAGGCCGGAGACATCAGCAGCCCGTCCAATCGGCTGCTGTCCTTTTAGGCGCAATCCTGCCCTCGAAGCATAGTTGATTTCGAGGTGACCCATGAAACCGCATTTGCAATCGACGCACGGCTACCAGGCTCTTGTCGTCAACCGTGCGACAGGGGATTTGGCAACCCATTATCTGAACAGCGACGATCACGAGCTTGCCCATGAATGGGCCCGTTGCCTGGCTCAATCATGCAGAGTGGAGTTGTGGCATAATGCGCAGCTTGTCGGATCGTTTCCGCCCATGGCGAAGCGGACGGAGCAGCAGTTCGGCTAGCGCGTCCCCCTTTCGGCCTGTGCGCTCTTACAATTGACTCGTCGCGCCTGTATGCTTGATCGATCAGCGGTTCCCTAGTCGGCCGCTGCCCTTTTGGGCGCATGAGGCGTCTCGAAGCTTTCCGGGCTTTGGAGAATGACGCATGCCAGTCGATTTGCCCCCGAACAAGAAATCCTCTGTCTCTGCCGAGGCGACCTTCAACCTGCTGCTGGACCGATCGTTGAACTGGCTTGCGGTCGTCGTGGTGATCGGCCTGCTCGTCTGGGCCTACGAGCTGGGCCTGATCCTCTGACCTTGGTGATGCGCTGATGCGGATGCCCGCCTTCAAGGAAGCGGGATCAGATCGCTCATGGTCTCCGGCTTCGGCTCCTTGCCGAGGCGCCGGCGCTTGGCCAGGATGATGGTGCCGTTGAGCTCGCCGCCGAAGAGGAAGATGGCGCCGAGCGTATAGAGGAAGATCAGGGCCACCATGGCGGTGGCGAGACCCCCATAGGTCGACGCATAGGCGCCTGGGTAGAATTCGAGATACCAGCTGAAGGCGAAGCCGCCGAGAAGCCACAGGGCCAGCGTCACGCACACGCCCGGCAGCACGGCGCGGAAGCGGCGGCGTCCGGCAGGCACGAGCTTGTGGGCGAGGAGCAGGCCAGCCACGATCACGATGGTCGCCACCCCGACCCGCAGGAAAGCGATTAACCCGTCGAAGGGTTTCAAGGCCGGCACCCAGGAGAGCACGATGCGCCAGACGAAGGGGCCGAGCACGACGAGCAGCGCCAGGGCGAGCAGCATCATGGCGCCGGCGATCACGAAAGCGATGGATTCGAGGCGGGTCAGCCACCAGGCACGGGTTTCGCGCACGCCATAGGCGCGATTGAGACCGACCCTGAGGCTCTCCACGCCGCTTGATGCGAAATAGAGCGCGAGCACGAGGCCCAGGGTCACCACGTCGCTGCGCCGGACCGACAGGATGTTGTGCACTTCGCCGGCGATCGGTCCTGCGACTTCCTGCGGCCAGGCCTCGAGGATGATATCCGCCACCTCGTCCGCAAGCGTTCCGGTTCCGAACAGGCTCGCCATGGCGGTGACCAGGATCAGGAACGGAAACAGCGAGGTCAGGACCGAGAGGGCGATATGGCTCGCGATCGCCCAGGCATCGTGCAGCACGAAGCGGGTGGACGCGATGGCGACGAGCTCGAGCCAGAGGCGAAGGCGGTTCAAAAGACGGGTCTCCAGAGGGCTGGAGATGGTGCGACGAAAGCCAACGACAAGGAACCCGCGCGGGCGGGGCCGACACCGTGTTCAAGGCCGTGAGATCGCGTGCGCACGTTTCGTCTGCTCCTGCCGGTCGACTTTTAGACGAGGAAGCGCGGATCGACAAAGGCCGAGGTTCGGGCCTACAAGCCAATGATCCGTTACCCGTCTCCATCCATCATTTACGGCCATGAACCCGACCCTCTTCGCCCGCCTTGCGCCGCCGCTCTTCGTGCTCATCTGGGCGACCGGGTTCATCGTGGCGCGATTCGTGGCCCCCTATGCGGAGCCGTTGACCTTCCTGCTCGTCCGCTATGTGCTGGCGACCCTCGTCCTCGCCGGCATCGTCGCCGCCGCTCGGGTGTCCTGGCCTCGCACTTGGCACGACTGGCGCAACAGCCTGATCGCGGGTGTCCTCCTGCATGGGCTCTATCTGGGCGGCGTCTTCTGGTCGGTGAAGCATGGGCTGCCGGCCGGGATCTCCGCCCTGGTCGCCGGCCTCCAGCCGCTGGCCACCGGGCTTCTGGCCGGGCCTCTCCTGGGCGAGCGGGTTTCACCCCGACGCTGGACCGGGATCGGCATCGGCTTCATGGGTGCAGCCCTAGTGGTCGCCCCCAAGCTTGGAGATGGCGGCGTGCCGCCCCTGGCGCTCGGGATCTGTGTGCTCGGGATGCTCTCCATCACCTTCGGGACGATCTGGCAGAAGCGCACCGGCAGCAGCCTCGATCTGCGGGTCAATGCGGCGATCCAGTATATGGGCGCGGCCGCCGTCACCCTGCCCCTCGTGCTCCTAACGGAGGAGGGGCACATGGAGCTGACCCTGCCGCTTCTGGGTGCCATGGCCTGGGCCGTGCTCGGGCTGTCCATCGGCGCCATCGGGCTGCTGCTCTTTCTCATCCGCCAGGGAGCTGTGGTGGGTGTGGCGACGCTGCTCTATCTCGTGCCGCCGGTCGCGGCCCTGATGGCCTTCGCGCTCTTCGGCGAGACCTTGAGCCTGATCCAGCTTGCCGGCATGGGACTCGCCGCCTTGGGCGTCGCCGTAGCCAGCCGGAGCTGAAACGCAATAAGCCCCGGAGCGCGCTCCGGGGCTGCGTCTCGCGTTCGAATCACTTCGTGATCTTCACGGATACCGGATCGCTGGCCGGGAACGTCTCCTCCACGCCCTCGTCGAGCAGCTCGTCCTGATGCTTCTTCTTGCTGTCGGACGTCTTGTCGTCCTTACGCTCGGGCTTGTCCTTCGCGGGGTCCTGATCGCGGTTCTGGTCCGTCATCGCCTGTCTCCATTCTTGGATTGGGGGCTTCCGTTTGAGAGGACAACGCATCAGGCCAAGCTTCGATCCGTTTTCGCAGAACCATAAACAAAACGGCGCCGCAAGGCGCCGTTTCTGCCGTTGGAGAAGGCTCAGCGCGGCTGGCCCTGCTGCTGGTTGACGAAGTAGTCGAAGGGCAGTTCGGCGATGCGAAACCAGGTGAGCTCCTTCTCGCGGAAGGCGTTCCAGGAATCGAACACCTTCTTGAACTTGGCGTTCGACGCCGCGATCTCGCCGTAGAGCTTGTAGGCTTCCTTGTAGCTCTGCTCCATCACGTCGCGCGGGAAGGGGCGCAGCTGCACGCCCTGACCCACGAGGCGCCGGATCGCATCGGCGTTCTGCGCATCGTATTTGGCCACGCACATGGCATTGGCTTCTGCGCAGGCCGCTTCGAGAATCGCCTTGTAGTTGGAAGGCAGCTCGTTCCACTTGTTCATGTTCACGTAGAGCGAAGGCTGCGCGCCGCCCTCCCAGAAGCCCGGATAGTAGTAGTACTGGGCGACCTTCACGAAGCCGAGCTTCTCGTCGTCATGCGGGCCGGAGAACTCGACCGCATCAAGGGTGCCGCGCTCGAGCGCCGGGTAGATGTCGCCCGCGGCGAGCACCTGGGGCACCACGCCGAGCTTCTGCATGATCTGGCCGCCCATGCCGGCGATGCGCATCTTGAGGCCCTGCAGGTCGGCGACGGACTTGATCTCCTTGCGGAACCAGCCGCCCATCTGGGCGCCCGTCTGGCCGGCCGGGATCGGGTAGACGTTGTAGTCCTTCATGAACTCGCGCACGAGGTCGAGGCCGCCGCCGTAATGCATCCAGGCATTGTGCTGGCGCACGTTCATGCCCCACGGCACGGAGGTCTCGAACATGAAGGTCGGGTCCTTGCCGATGAAGAAGCTCGACAGGGTGTAGGAGCATTCGACCGCGCCGTTCTGGGTGGCGTCGAGGGTCTGGAGTGCGCCGACGATCTCGCCCGCCGCGAAGGTCTGGAGCTGGAACTTGTTGTCGGTGGCCGCAGCCACGCGCTTGGCGATCATCTCGCCTGCACCGAAAAGCGTATCGAGGCTTTTCGGATAGGCAGAGGCCATGCGCCAGCGGATTTCCGGCTGCGCTTGCGCGATGGCCGGAGACGCCACAGCGCCTGCCGCGGCTGCCAAGCCGGCACCCTTGAGAACTTTTCTTCTATCCATGAACGTTTCCTCGACCGATTTATGTCGTCACTGCCGGTTCGGCTGAACAATCCATAAAGCCGGAGGAGGGCGGCTGTCACTCCACCTTCCGTCGGGACGCGCATGCAGCAGGCGAGGGCACCCTATGCAGTGGCGTCATTCCGGGTAGCGACGACCACCCGGAATGACTGAAAGCCTGTCAGCGCTCCTCGTTGCCGCCCTTTGACAAGGGGCGCTGCTGCTGGCCGCTATGGGCGCGGGCGGAGCGCTTCGGCGGCTTCTCGTCGCCGGTGGAGGAGGTCGAGCGTCCGCCGGACTGGCTGGCCGTAGGATGACCGCGCACGAGGGTGCCCTTGGGCACGTCCACCGCGTTGCCGGGCGCCGGCACCCGGGCCCGGGAGGTGGCGCCGCCGCTCATGCCGGTGGGACCTGTCGTGCCCTCGGTTCGCGCGGGGCGGGGAGCCGGGCTCTTCGCCGCGGTCGTGTTCACGCTCTCGGCGATCTCCTCGTTCGACATCTGGAAGCCGGCATCGTCGTCTTCCTCTTCGGGCACCTCCTTGAAGGAGTGGAGGCCGGCCTTCGAGCCGCTCGTCGGGCGGTTATCGTCCACGTGGTTGATGTCGAGATCCGGGTCGAGCTTCTTCGAGGCTCCCATGATGCCGGTGGCTTTCGCGGCCGCGCGCTTGGTGTTGCCGACATCGTTGCGCTGAGTCGGGCCCGCGACGAAATCGTCGCCGGTCTCTTCCTGGGTGACTTCGTTCAGCACCTCGTCGACAGGCGGTTCCGGGGGGCGGCCACGTTTGTCTTGCGCCATGGGCTATTCCTCTTCTTGGGTTTCGAGCAGACGGCGTGTCTGCGACTTGCAAAGGCAACGTCCTGTTGAAGGAGGGTGTTCCGGCCCGGCGTCCGTGAAAACGGAGCCGGATTCCCTTATTTGCCAAGCTCTTTCTGGATGTCCTGCAGCATGGTCAGGTGCTCCATGATCTGCCCGCTGGCCAGACGCGCCACGTTCGTCGTCTCGCGATTGCCGGAACCCTGCTTCAGGTAGTCCTCCTGGAGCTTCAGCAGCTCCTGGTGACCCTGGATCTGCAGGGCGACGTAATCCCTGTCGAAAGCGGCTCCCGGCTGCGCCTTCGAGAGGCGCTCCATGGCCTGCGAATCCTTCTGCGGCAGTTCGGGCGCGGTTGCGGCGGATTGCTGCGCGCCCTGCGTGGTGGAGGCCGTCGCGTTCGGATCGGCGAAGGAGTGCATGATGTCGGTGAGCAGGTTCTGCTCGCCGATCTCGAATTCCGCGAACTGCTTCACGCGCGGGTTCTGCGCCTTGCTGAGCGCGAAGTTGGATTGCTGCAGCGAGACGGTGCTCAGCGCCAGCAGTTGCTGGACATATTGCCGGTCGGCCTGCGATTGCTGCTGGCCCATCGCGGCCGGTGCGCTGCTGGCTTGGCCTTGACGAGCCGGCGTCTGCGTGTCCTGCGGGGCGCCGCCCTGCTGGGTGCGCTGTTGGCGCTCCTGTGCGTTCTGGCCGAGCGTCGGATTGGTGCGTGTCTCGGCAGGCTGCGGCGTGGTGGAATACGGAATGGCCTGGTTCTGCTGCACCTGCTGGGCGAAGGCGGGAAGGCTGACGGCGGCCACGAGGCCGGCGATCACGAGACGGCGCGACATGAAGAACTCTCCTGCAATCGGAATTGTGAGGCGAACGCTTGCCGCGAGGTTTTTGTTCAGAGAGCCGATCCGGCCGGAATCCTTGCAAGATCAGCACCAATCCCTGTCGGACGTCATCTGCATCTCGTCGGCCGCGCGCTTGATGTCGGAAAGATCGACAGGATCGCTGAAGGGATCTTCGTCGAGTTCCGTCACCCGGTTCAGGCGCTTCTGCCAGCGCCGCAACTCGTCGATATAGGGTTGGAACGGCACCCGCTTCAGGCGTCCATCGTCCTCCACCAGGTCGCACAAGCCGTTGTGCAGCCATTCGCCGGTGTGCCAGTCGGGCATATCGACGGCGGGGAAGAGGCACACGCCGTGCAGATCGATGCCCTTGCGCACCGCCGCGAGCGATTCCTCGACGATATCGCAGAGCCAGTCCGGGCGGCCTTCACGCAGGCCGCTCGTTTCGCCCACGATCATCGGACGGCGGTAGCGCTCCCAGGCATAGGTAAGGAGATCTCCGAGCGGCCGGATGCGCTCGTCATGGGGCTCCAGCGACGCATGCGGCCCGTTCTCGCGATACTCCATCTGGCCGAACGAGTAGCAATTGACCCCCACGATATCGAGCACCTCTGGCGAGCCGCCGAGTTCCGGGTGCCGGCGTCCGGCGATCACGTCCCAGGCGTAGAACGTATCCGTATAGGTTTCGTGCTCGGCCTCATCCTTCAGGTCGGGCCGATCCCGCGGCGCGACGACGAGGATAAGCGGGTCGATATGCACCATGCGGGCCTGCGGATCGACCGTGCGGATGGCATTGACGGCCGCGATGTCGGCCCGGCACAGGGCCAGGCGCAGCTTCTGCCGCAGTTCGTCTGACTTGCCGAAGGGCGCCGTCCAGCCCCACTCGCCGCCCATGAAGGCGAAG
>DASZBB010000133.1:0-7404 GCA_035944695.1 Microvirga sp.
CGCGGAATTCGGCGAGTAGGAGTCACTGGCGCCGCCGCGCCACGATCTGCTGAGCGCGACCGAGAAACTGCAGGCGCTCGTCCTTTGCCGGGATCTCGCAGGCAAGGTTCTCAACGAGCTTGCCCAGATCCGTCAGGTCGGCCGCATGCCGTTTGACGAGCAGTCCCGCGACAGGACCGAGATAGGTGGTCAGGGCGTGGGCAAGCTCGGCAAGGCAGGCCTGAAAGGCCGCGGAATTTGCAGGAGCGGGATCGGGAGGGTGGCTCGCCTGCGCGACGCTTTCGTCGGGTGGCGGTGTCGCAACCGTCGGACGGACCGGAACGACCAAGGGGGCGGCCTTGGGCAAGGAGATGGCCGGCGGCTCCAGGCAGGCGGGGGAGGGTAGCGGGGCGCCGCCTCCCCCTTCGATCCGTGCCGACGCAACCGACAACACCGTCCGGTCGAGGGGCTCGATCAGGCTGAGCGTTGCGTTCATGTCCGGCGTCGAAGGCGGCATTGCCACGCTGAACGTCGTGATCCGGCGCGGGCTATGCTTGAGGTCGAACACGCCACGCTCGCCGAAGGTCGCCGAAATGCGTGGCGCCACGGCCTCCATGACGGCAGCCGAGACCAGGATGCCTCCGGGATCCGCGAGACTTTCCAGGCGTGCCGCGATGACGAGAGTTTCGCCGAAGGGCAGGTCGTCCTGGAACAGGACATCGCCGAGATGGATGCCGATCCGCAGGCGGACGGCGTCCAGCTTCGTCATCGATGCAAGGCGGGCCTGGGTCTCGAGTGCGCAACGAACGGCGTCGACGGCGCTCTCGAACAGCGCGAAGATTCCGTCTCCTGGCATCCCGAAGAGCCATCCGCCATGAGCGGCCAACTCCTCTCGGGCGATGCGCCGGGTCGCCCACAGGGCGTCGAGGGTGTTGGTCTCGTCGACGGAAACCAAGCCGCCGAAGTTTGCCATGTCGGCCGCGAAGACCGCCCGTAAACGTCGGACTCGTTTGCCTGAAGGCTGCGGTGCATCAGGTGCCGGATCGCCCATCACTCTTACATCGAGTACCTACATGTCACTGTTTGGTCTCGCCGATCTTACCACGGATCTCGAGGAAGCGCGCCCGATCCCGCTCGCTAGGAATGAAGTCGGAAAGACGGCGATAGAAGTCGTCCCGCCCGACTGACTTTTCCGCCTGGCGGGCGACGAGCGTCGGGGCGACCGGGCCGATGAGCGGCAGAAGCACTTCCGTCACGGCTCGGACTTCCGTCTGCGAGATGACGGCTTCCATCTGGGCTATCTTGAAGCCCTTGTCGTCCCGCAGCATCTGCTGGGCCACCTTCCGGAATGTCGCCGCTTCGGCCTCGGTCTTGATCTGCTCCACCAGCAGGTCGAGGAATGTGTCCACATCCATGGTCTCGTGGGACGCCTGCTTCACCAGGAGGTGCCCGATCGGGCCAAGCGAATGCGCGAGCGAGCGCCCGAGCGCATCGATCGTCGTGGGCGTGAGCACTTCCGCCATGGTTTGGTTGAGTTGCTCCTTTGCAGGAGCCGGCTGCTCCTTGCCCGGCAAATGGGAGAGCTCTGTCAGGTCGAGCGGCGGGAGGTCGGCGCTCGGGCGCATTTCGATCGATGCGTTGAGCGCGACGATGAACTCATCCGCGGTCTGAAAACGGTCCTCGGGATTGCGGGCTAGGGCCCGCTGCACCACGTTGTCGATCTCGGGCCAAAGCTCCGGCCGATAGGTCATGATCGCCGGCGGCGGATCATTCATGAGCTTGCGCATCAGTTCGGGAAGATCGGCGGCAACGAACGGTTTCGCTCCGGTCAGCATCTGGAACAGGATGACGCCGGCGGAGAAGAGATCCGCTCGAATATCGGCCGGGCGCCCGAGAAAGCGCTCCGGAGCCATGTAGTTCGGCGTGCCGATGGGAATGCCGCCGGGCTTCGTCAGGTCGAGTGCATCCACATGGGCGACGCCGAAATCGGAGACTTTGATCGAAGCCGCCGACGGGCAGAGAATGTTGGCCGGCTTGACGTCGCGGTGAATGACGCCCTTCGAGTGAGCATAGCCGAGGGCAAACAGGAGCTGAGCCATGATCTCGCCGACCTGCCGGATCGGCAGCAAAGTTCCTCGCCGGATCACGTTCTCCAGGGTGCCTGCATTGACATATTCCATGATGATGTAGGGAGCGCCATCATGCTCCACGAAATCGAACACCGTGACGATGTTGGGATGCAGGCATCGCGCGGCGGAGCGCGCCTCGGTGGCGAAACGACGGAGAAGCTCGTCGTTCTCGCTCAGGTTCTCCAAGATCTCCGGACGAAGCGTCTTGATCGCCAAAGGCCGATCGATTTGTTCATCATAGCCCTTGTAGACGACGCCGATGGCTCCACGTCCGATGACATGGTCGAGACGATACTTGCCGACTCGAACGGGCATGGCGTTTGATCCGCCTTGGGTACTGCCTGTCCTCAGATCCTTATCTGCAGTCATCGGAGACAATTCCATGACAAGCGGTAAACTGGTTCTGTTGGGCCAGGGATCAATCGCGTTGCTCACTTTTCAAGCATCTTCAAGGCACTATCCAGGCTCCTGCGCATCCGGTTGAAGGAGCGCGACAGGGATGCGATCTCGTCCGAACCGGGATACTCGAACTCGGCAACGGAAGCGTCGCCCATGCTCACGGCCTCGGCCGTCTTCGCCATGCGGGTCACCGGGCTGATCACATACCGGTTCAGCAGGATGTTGAGGAGGACCAGCAGGACCAGGAAGATGACGCTCGATGTGCCGACGAACAGAAGCAGGTTCCGCCAGATCGATCCTTCGGCGATGTCCATGGGCACAGATATGATTTGCGCGCCAATCGTCTCGTTAAGCTTCCAGCCGAAGCCATTCTTGTTGCCGTAAAGAGCGACCATCGAGGGAGGGGCCCTGTCCGGTGTCGAATGGCAGACCAGGCAAGACTCGTCCTTGATCACCAGCGGATAGGTTGCCGTGTAGTGGGAACGATTATCAATCGTCTGGAAGCTGATGTCCTTGGTCAGATCGGGATTGGCCCGGAGCTTCTCGATGACATCGCGCTCCCAGTCGCGCGCGAGATCGGCCGGATTGGTCGGGTTGAGCGCAGCTTCCTTGTAGAAGAACTGCGGGTAATACGTTCTGAAATTCCGAAATGCGGTCTGCGCCGAAAAGGACGGAATCGTCTGCGGCAGGAACTGGACGCTTGAATGTTCAGCGAGCAAGGGCTGAATCTCTTCCGAGGTATAGCGGCGTATGGACAGCGCTTGCGCTCGCAGAACGTCAATCTGCGATTGGAGTTGGTCCATGGCTTCCTGTCGGGAAATTTGATAAAATGGATAAATCGACAGGCTGAGCCCAAGCAGATAGCAAACGGCGAGAATGATATTGAATTTCAGCCGTAATCCCACGGGAGATCTCCAACGGCTCGTGAGGTAAGTTCGCGTTACAACTACCGGATTTCATAATAGTGCAAGTCTTGGAGACGTGCCATGCATTTCGGTCAGACAAGTGGATCTGCAGGCAGGTCTACTGTGCGCAAAAGCACATGGGGACAGCTTAGTCGGACGCACGCGATACTCATTTTGGGGAGGGTTGTTTTTGCATTCTCCTTGCTGCTTGCGAGCGTCTTTACTGCTCACGCAGCCGGCAGGGTCGCTTTAGTCCTAACGGCGGAAGATTATCAGAAGCTTCCGAAGTCCGGAATCGGCACGAAACGAGGAGCCGAGATTGCGGAGGCCCTCAAGGCCCGCGGCTTCGACGTAATCGTCAGCCCCAATCCGACCAATGCCACGGCCAGAGCCAGCCTGCGCGATTTCGCGGCAAAGGCGGAGGGCGCCGATCTGGCATTCGTCGTTCTGATCGGCCACGGCGTGGCCTGGGGCGGACAGACGTTCTTCCTGGCCACCAACACCGAACTCGGTCGAGCGACCGACCTTTTGTCGCGCGCACTCTCGACGACCAATATCGTGCAGATCGTCGCGCGAGCGCAGACGGGAGGCGTATTCTTCTTCCTGACGTCGCCGAGCTTCGAGAGCGCCATCGAAGGGTTGGACGCCAGGCCGCAATTCGCCGGCGATGTTCCAAGGAACGCCGTCACGACGTTTTCGAGCTCCGCTCGCATTCCCGTGTCGCGCATCGATGCGGCGGGCGAGCAGGCCGCGGAGGCGTTGACCAAGCTGCTCCAGCAACCCAATCCGTCGCTGAGCGAAGCCGTCAAGGCTGCCTCGAGCGGCGGCATGGGAGCTGTGTTCGGACGCGTCGACGAGATCAGCCTCGCAAAGCCTGCTCCTGCCCCTGCCGCCCAATCGGTCGCGTCGACCGCCCCGCAGGCCATTCCGGTCGTCCAGAAGACAGAGGAAGCCGAGGGAAGGCTGGAAGCGGAGCGTCGCGCTCGAGAGCAGGCGGAGGCCCGTGCCCGCGACGAACAATTGCGGGCCGAACGGGCCCAGGCCGAGGTGCTGAAGGCACAGGCCGAGGCCAAGAAGGCGCAGGCCGACGTCGAGCGGGCCCAGGCCGACGCCGAAAAGGCGAAGCAGGAGGCCAAACGCGTCGAAGCCCAGGCACAGATCGCGGCCGCTCAGGCCGAAGGGCTGAGGCACGCATCCGTTGCGACCCCCGTGACGGCTCCCATCGAAGATGCGCAACTGGGGCAAAGGCAGCGCCGCCTGATCCAGCAACGGCTCCGCGATCTGGGTCTCTACACGGGCCCGCTCGATGCCATCATGGGGCCGCTGACCCGCGAGGCGATCATGGGCTATCAGAGGAGCCGCAATGCTGCCGTCACGGGGTACCTGACGCCCGAGCAGTTCGATGCGCTGCTGCCGAAGGAGATGCAATAGGCGCTCGCTCCTGCCGCCTCCTCGTTCCGCATGGAGCCGCTCATCACATTCATGCGATATCGGCTCCGACGACCTGGCATGCGGACGGACCTGGTTTATCCTCCAATCCGTCGGCCGAACGTCGAGGAGCTCATGACCGATCCGTCCGTTGGACCTTTCAATCGGCGATCCGTGTTGCTCCGGGCCGGAGTGGTGGCTGCAGCGGCAGCCCTTCCGAGGATCCTGAGCGCTGCCGAGCTCGTCGCAACGCCGGGGCAGACCGAGGGGCCGTTCTATCCGGTCGCGTTTCCCCCCGACATGGACAACGATCTGGTCCGGGTGCCAGGCCAGGCCGCGCAGGCGCTGGGGCAGGTGATCCACGTGTCGGGACGCGTGCTCGATCTGCGCGGGGAGCCCCGGCCCGGAAGCGTGGTCGAGATCTGGCAGTGCGATGCCAACGGCATCTATCGTCATCCCGGGGCGGCTGGGCAGGGACGCGTGGACCACGCCTTCCAGGGCTATGGCCGCACGCAGGTCGACGAACAGGGGCGATACCGCTTCCGCACCATTCGGCCCGTGCCCTATCCCGGCCGGACGCCGCACATCCATTTCGCCGTGCATGTGCCGGGGCAGGGGCGTCTGGTCACGCAGATGTATATCGAGGGCGAGCCGCTGAACGCCCGCGACGGCGTGCTGAACGGCATCCGCAATCCCAGCGCCCGGCGCAGCGTCATCGTCCCGCTGCTGGCCGGTTCGTCGCCGGAACCCGGTGCTCTCCATGGCCGGTTCGACATCGTCATTGCCGCGTGATCGCAGGCTGGCGCCCGGTGCGTCTATTCCCGCGCCGGGCGCTGCGCGTCGCGTGGCTGGATACGAATCCGGCCATGGGCGATCTCGACCACCCGGTCGGCCTCGGTCCCGGCCCGGGTCCTTTCGGGGGCGTCCATGAGATCCCCCGCCTGCTGCGCGGCTTCGGTCCCCTCCCATCCCTCCGAACGCCAGGCGACCTGCTGCTCGTCGAGATCCAGAACGCCTTCCCGGTCCAAAATGCCGACCACCTCGTCGACCCGGGATGCGTCGCATTTCACGATCACCACGGAGCCGCCGCGGATCACGCCCTCCGCATAGGCATAGGCATCGGCGCGCGACACGCCGAGATCCTCCAGGAGAGGAGCGAGATTGTGCGGCGTGGTCCAGATGTCGATGTCGTCTGCCGGAATGCCCGCCTGCTTCAGGTGGTTCGCAGCCGCATTCGCGTGATGGTCGCTGTGGAAGAGGGATGTGACGGTCTTGGTCATCGGACGATCCCCTGCAAGGGGCCAATGTACCACGGCCGATCAGGATCGACCACTTGTCCGCAGGGATGCCGCGGGAGCGGCAAAGGTCCCGGCAACGGGCCGGGCGGTTGTGCGTTGGATCGGCATGGCAAAACCGCTCAAGCTCGTCTCCGCTCCGTCCGTGGACATGCCCGGCATCGTCGCTTCGGCGGTCTATGCCGGCGGCCGGCGCGTCCTGGAGATCCCGATCGAAGAGGCCGGGGATTGGTCCAAGAAGCCCGGGCACGTGGTCTGGATCGGCCTGCACGAGCCCGGTCTCGATCTCCTGAAGAGGGTTCAGGCGGAGTTCGGCCTGCATGAGCTCGCCATCGAGGATGCCCTGAAGGCGCACCAGCGGCCCAAGCTCGAGCAATATGGGGAGGCGCTGTTCGTCGTCGCCCGGACGGCTCAGATGGTGGAGGGGCGCATCGCGTTCGGCGAGACCCATCTGTTCGTCGGGCATGGCTACGTGATCTCGGTCCGCCATGGCGCCTCGACGAGCTACGCGCCGGTGCGGGAGCGTTGCGAGGCGGCGCCGACGGCGCTTTCGGAAGGCGAGGACTTCATCCTCTATGCGATCCTCGACTTCATCGTCGACAACTACATGCCGGTCATCGAAACGATCCAGGCGGAGGTTGAGGAGATCGAGGACAGCATCCTGGGGACGAACCAGCCGCAGGAGCGGATCAGCCGGCTCTACCAGCTGCGCCGGGATCTCCTGCGCCTGCGCAACGCCGCCGTCCCGCTGGTGGAGGTCTGCCGCCGTCTCGAGCAGCCGGGGCTGCCCGGGATCGACGCCGCGATGCAGCCGCTCTTCCGCGACGTGTCCGACCATATCCGCCGTGTGCAGGAAGAGATCGAGTCCCTGCGGGAGATGCTGGCCTTCGCGTTCGAGACCAGCCTGATGACAGGGCAGGCGCAGCAGAACGAGATCACCCGCAAGCTGGCGGCCTGGGCGGCCATCCTGGCGGTGCCGACGGCGGTGGCCGGCATCTACGGCATGAACTTCGACGTGCTGCCCGAGCTGCATTGGAAATACGGATATCCCTTCGTGCTGACGGTGATCGCGGTGGTCTGCGGCTTCTTGTATTGGCGCTTCCGCCGAAAGCGCTGGCTTTGAAGTTGCCAGCACCTTGGGGCCCAGGGCTTGGGAGCCCTGAGCCGGAAGTGGATCGAGGGAGGTGCGAGAGGCGGCCGGCTCGATGCTTGGTGTGAAGTGGAAGAGCCGGACGGCGCCTCGCAGGCGGGACTTTAGGCGTTTCGACT
>DASZBB010000134.1:0-19286 GCA_035944695.1 Microvirga sp.
GGACTACCCGAAGCCCGGCATCGTGTTCCGGGACATCACGACCCTTCTGAGCGATGCGCGTGCCTTCCGGCGCTCCGTGGACGAGCTCGTCCATCCCTTCGCGGGCGGGCGCGTCGACAAGGTGGCGGGCATCGAGGCGCGGGGCTTCATCCTCGGCGGCGCCATCGCGCATCAGCTCTCCTCGGGCTTCGTGCCGATCCGCAAGAAGGGCAAGCTGCCCCACGAGACGGTGCGCATCGCCTATTCGCTCGAATACGGCGTCGACGAGATGGAGATCCACACGGATGCCATCGGACAGGACGAGCGGGTGGTCCTCGTGGACGATCTCATCGCCACCGGCGGGACGGCCGTGGCCGCCACCCAGCTGCTGCGCCAGATGGGCGCCAAGATCGTGGCCGCCTGCTTCATCATCGATCTGCCGGATCTCGGCGGGGCCCAGAAGCTGCGCGATCTCGGCGTCGAGGTGCGCAGCCTCGTGAGCTTCGAGGGGCATTGAGGGGGTCGCCGATGGTGAGCGACCGCCTTTCAGGCGCGCTGGACTTCCTGCGCGAAGCGGAGAGGCTCAAGAGCACCCTGCGCAGCGGCTACACATCCACGGGCCGGCCCGAGAGCACGGCCGAGCATACGTGGCGCCTGTGCCTTATGGCGCTGGTGTTCTCGGAGGAGTTGGGGGACGTCGATCTCCTGCGCCTCATCAAGCTTTGCATCGTCCATGATCTCGGCGAGGCCCTGAGCGGCGACATTCCCGCCGTGCTGCAGACGGAGGGTTTCGACAAATCCGCCCGGGAGAGGGCCGATCTGGAGGTGCTGACCAAGGCGCTCCGCCCCGCGAAGCGGGCCGAGATCCTGGCCCTGTGGGAGGAATACGAGGCGGCTTCGTCGCCCGAGGCCCTTCTCGCCAAAGGGCTCGACAAGCTGGAGACGATCCTCCAGCACAATCAGGGGCAGAACCCCGCGAGCTTCGACTACGCGTTCAATCTCGACTACGGGCGCAAGCAGACATCGGCGCATGCGTTCCTCGCCGAGATCCGCGCTTTGCTCGACGAGGAGACCCGCGAGCGGGCCGAAGCCTCGAAGGGTTAGGCCCGCCTCTCCCAGAACACCATCCCGTCGAACGCGAACACCTCTTCGCCGTGCTGGTTCGTGCCGGTGTTGTGGTGGAACACCAGGCCCCAGCCGGGGCGGGACGCGGAGGCGCGCTTGGCGGTGACCGTCGAGCGGTAGGCGATGGTGTCGCCCGCATAGACGGGCTTGAGCCATTTCAGGTTGGTGAAGCCCGGGGAGGGGCCGAGCCGCGCCGGCCGCTGGCCATGGCTCAGCGCATAGGCGCGGATGCGGTCGCGGTAGCCGACCATGTGCTTCATCCATACGCTCGCCGTGTGCCACCCGGAGGCGCAGAGGGCGCCGAACAGGCTGTCCTTGGCAGCCTCCGCGTCCACATGGAAGCGCTGCGGATCGAACTGGCGGGCGAAGCCGACGATGTCCTCCGGCGTGAAGGTGTAGGAGCCCAGCTCTTCGGTCTCGCCGATCACGAGATCCTCGAAGAACGGATTGGCCGAGATCGGCGGGATCTCCCGCTGCGGCGCGGAGCCGGGCAGGGCGCTCGCCGCAGCCGTCTGGACGTCGCCGCCCTCACCCTTGAACGGCTCGGCATCCTTGGTGGCGAACATGATCCAGTTGGTCTGGGACAGAACGGTTTCGTCGGTCTGGTTGATCATGTCGAAATGGAACCGCACCAGGCCGAGCGAGGGCCTGCTCTTGGAACGGCGGCTCTCCAGGACCGTCATGCGCGAGCGCAGGGTGTCCCCGGGCCGCACGGGCTTGACCCATTTCACCTCCTCGATGCCGGGCGATCCCATGGACGAGGAATCCAGGATCAGTCCGTCGGCGAGGAGGCGCATGTTCAGGCTGCAGCTGTGCCAGCCGGAAGCGATCAGGGTACCGATGAAGCTGTCCTTGGCGGCGATCTCGTCCACATGGAACGGTTGCGGATCGTATTCGCGGGCGAAAGCCAGGATGTCGTCCTTCGACACGGTGAGCGGGCCGAGGGTCTGGGTCAGGCCTGGAGGAAGGTCTTCGAACGTGCGCATAGGCAATCCCTTGTTGAGCCCGCCCTAGCACAACGGGCCGCCCGAGGGGAGGCCCGCTGCCGCAATCGTGACCCGAAGTCCGGGTGGTCCTCGGACGGCTGCACGGGAGGGCTTTCCGACCGCCGATAGGCTCAGGGCGAAAACTGCCCGGCCGCGTTGTGCGCGAGCCGGATCGGCTCAGGCAGGCGATATTTCGGGGAGCAGCGCAGGACGAGTTCGGCGGCCGTCGGGATGTCCGCCAGGTGGCCGGGCGAGATGAACATCGGGTTCTTGGCCGTGCGGGTGCGCAGCGCCACGCCGATGGTTTCCTTTCGGTCGATCAGGGGAGCGGCGGAACCCTTCTCCTCGCCCAGACCCTTGTAGCGGCCGCAGAGCAGCGTCTTGCCGCAGCCGATGGTGGGGCGCTGCAGCCACAGGCCCATATGGCTAGCGATGCCGATGCGGCGGGGATGGGCGATGCCCATGCCGTCGAAGAGGAAGACGTCGGGCTCGGATTTCAGTTTCTCGAACGCCTCCTCGAGCACGGGGCCCTCGCGAAAGCTCAGGAGCCCCGGAACGTAAGGAAAGGGGGTAGGGCGCTGCGCCAGCACGGTCTCCACCGGCAGGAAGCCCGGATAGGTGACGACCACGATGGCCGCCTGCGACTGCTCGTTCTTCACGCTCACGTCGACGCCGGCCACGAGCGCGACCGCATCGAGATCGATGGGACGATCGGAGACGACCTCCGTTCTCAGCTGCTGCTGGAGGGCGATGGCTTCGGAGGGGGTGAGAGTCCAGTCGTGTCGATGGTGAAGCTGCATGATGAGGCATCGAAGAGGCTAGGGCTTCAACGCTCAAGGTTCCGGAACGATCCGCCCACCGCAGGCACACGGATCCAGACGAGTGGCGATCTTATGGTCAAGCCTATGACGATACTAGGGAAAATCCCCTAGGGGCATGACCGGAGTACCGCGGCTCCCGGGATAGGGTTATCACCACAGCCATCCAGGAACGATCTCCCGCAACGAGGATGTCATGCGTACCGAATCTGTCGCGAACGGTGCTGCGCCGCGCGAGCCAAGACCAAGCCATCTGCCATCCATCGGGCGTGCCGCCGCGGGTTCCATGGCCCTCGGCGCCGGCGCCGTTTGGACCTTGCCCGCCCAGGCCCATGTGAAGTGGTTCGCGCCCTATATCGTCGATGCCGCCCCGCAGCCGATTTCCGCGACCCTGACCAATCAATGGTTCTGGACCGGCATCGGCCTCGTCCTGGCCTTCTTTCTGGCTGCATTGGCCATCGAGCGCATGGCGCTCGGGCGCGCCATTCAGGTGGGCCTCGACCGGATCAGCGCCCCTCTCTGGAGCCGCTCGGACGACTTCATGCGCGCGTCCATCGGGGGGTTCTTCGTCGCCATCTTCGCCGTCGGCGGCATTTATCTCACCCCCGACCTCAAGACGGATTCGGAGCTGATCTCATGGGCGCAGCTCCTGATCGCCATGTGCGTGTTCTCGTGCCGGACCATGCCGATTGCCGCTGCCGGCATCATCGCCCTCTGGGTGGTGGCGCTGCGGGAATACGACCTCTTCCACCTGCTCGACTATCTGGCGCTCGGTGTCGCCGTCGCGGCTTATCTGGTGATGGCGTCGTCGAACGATGAGAAGTGGCGCGCGCGCCGGTTCCTGGTCCTGCGCTGGGGGATCGCGATCGCCCTCATGTGGTCCAGCCTCGAAAAATTCGCCTATCCGAACTGGTTCTATCCCCTCGTCGAGGAGAAGCCCTTCCTGACCTTCGGCATGCCGCGCGACGTGTTCATCCCGATGGCGGGCGTCGCCGAGTTCACCCTCGGCTTCGGCCTGCTCTGGACCCCACTGGTGCGCCGTCTCTCGGCCGTGTCCCTACTGCTGATCTTCTTCACCGCCGTCTATCCGTTCGGCCGCATCGACCTCGTCGGTCATGCCCTGATCATGGCGGCCCTGTTCCTGGTCGCCGCCGATCCCTGCCGCGAGGCCAAGGCGATCGCCGTCAAGGTGCCGAACGCCCTGCCGCGCTTCGGCAGCCTGGCTTCGGTCCCGGCCGGTCTGGCGGTCGCCCTCGTGGTGCTGGTGAGCGGCTATTGGGGCCTTCATGGGGTGTTCTATGGCGCCGAATACGGACCGGGCCGGCAGATCGAACGGACGACACATTCCCACAGCAAGGAATATCCCCACGGGCCGCAGGCGAAGCCTCAAGCCGACCACGGCCACCACTGACGACAAGCCGGGCCAATGGAACAGGCCCGGCTTGATCTGTCGCAAGGAATGCCCGAATGGGATGGGTGCATGATGCTCCCGTCCCTTTTGGTTTGAGAGGAGATCCGCATTGGCCCATTCAGCCGCCACAGGCCGCAGCATCCCCATCATCAGCCCGGCCGAAGGCGTATCGGAGGAGCTGATCCGGCAGCTCGTGGAGACCTTCTACGGCCGGGCGATCCGCGATCCGGAACTCGGGCCGATCTTCCACGCCAAGCTATCCGGCCGCTGGAGCCAGCACCTGGCGCTGATGGTGGATTTCTGGTCCTCGATCGCGCTCAGAACCGGCCGCTACCAGGGCAAGCCCCAGGCCGCGCATTTCGGCCTCGATCTGACGCCGGAGATGTTCACCCGCTGGCTGACATTGTTCGAAAAGACGGCTCAGGAGGTCTGCGAGCCGGATGTGGCGGCCTTCTTCGTCGACCGGGCACGGCGCATCGCGGAGAGCCTGCAGATCGGTCTCGGGATCGGGCCGAAGGCGCTGCGGCTTCCTTAACGCTCCCACCATTCGAGGTTGTCGTCGCCACGCTTCGGGAGCAGGGACGAAATGCCGATCATCAGAAAGCCGCAGGCCACGAGAACGCCGACGAAGAATTCGGCGTTGCCGAGCCCGGGAGAAACGAAACCGTCGAAAAAAGCCTGCATGGGTCACACCCTCCATGCAGGCTTTGTCGCAGAACGGCCCTGAACGGACGAAAAAGCGGGCGTTCAGGAAATTGTCAGATTGATGAAGAGCCTGTCTGTCCATCCCTGATGTCATCACTGGCCTTGTGCCGGTGATCTCGCTTGTGTGGAGCGCGGCGCCTTTCGGATCGGGATGGCCGGCACGGGGCCGGCCATGACAGGGGAGGAGGAGAGTTATCCTCTTAAGGATGCAAGGTTTTGGCCTGCTCTCAGGTATTGAACCGGAAGTGCATCACGTCGCCGTCCTGCACGGTGTAGTCCTTGCCTTCCAGGCGCAGCTTGCCTGCGTCGCGCGCGCCGGCCTCGCCCTTGAGGGATGTGTAATCGGCATAGGCGATGGTTTCCGCGCGGATGAAGCCCTTCTCGAAATCCGTATGGATGACCCCCGCGGCGGCCGGGGCCTTGGTGCCCTTGGTGATCGTCCAGGCGCGGGCCTCCTTCGGGCCGACGGTGAAGTAGGTGATCAGGCCGAGCAGGTCGTAGCCGGCGCGGATCACCCGGTTGAGGCCAGGCTCATCGAGGCCCACGGCCTCGAGATAGTCCCTCTGCTCCTCGGGCGGCAGAACCGCGATCTCGCTCTCGATCTTGGCCGAGACGACCACGGCCTTGGCGCCTTCTTCCCTGGCGCGCTCGAAGACGCGGGCCGAGAATTCGTTGCCCTTGTCGGCGGAGGCTTCCTCCACGTTGCAGACGTAGAGCACGGGCTTGGACGAGAGGAGGCCGAGCATCTGGAACAGGCGCTCCTCCTCGGGCTTGCGCTCCACCAAGCGGGCAGGCTTGCCGTCACGCAGCAACGGCAGGCAGCGGTTCACGAGGTCGAGGGTTTCCTTCGCCTCCTTATCGTTGCCCTTGGCTTTCTTCTCGAGCGCCGTGACGCGCTTCTCCAGGCTGTCGAGGTCGGCCAGCATCAGCTCGGTCTCGATGGTCTCGATATCGGCGATCGGGTCGATCTTGCCCTCGACATGGGTGATGTCGGTATCCTCGAAGCAGCGCACCACATGGGCGATGGCGTCGACCTCGCGGATATTGGCGAGGAACTGGTTGCCGAGGCCTTCGCCCCGGGACGCGCCGCGCACGAGGCCTGCGATGTCCACGAAGGTCAGGCGCGTCGGGATGATCTGCGCCGAGCTGGCGATGGCCGCGAGCTGGTCGAGCCGCTCGTCCGGCACCGCCACGTCGCCCACGTTGGGCTCGATGGTGCAGAACGGATAATTGGCAGCCTGCGCGGCAGCGGTCTGCGTCAGCGCATTGAAGAGGGTGGACTTGCCCACGTTCGGCAGGCCGACGATGCCCATCTTGAAGCCCATGGCCTCACTCCTTCCATTGCCGGCTGATGCCGGCGTGATTTCTCAAATTAGGTGGCCTTTTCTCCAGGCCGCTTCACGTCCGTCCAGCCTCTCGCCTCCATGGCGAGGTGGACCTTGTTCTGAAAACTTCCGTCCTCGCCCTTGGCGAGCAGGGCAGCGTTGTCCGCAATGATCCGGCACAGGTCGTCGACCCAGGCCTCTTCGCTTTTGCCGAAATCGCCCAGCACATGGTTCTGGACGAGCGCCTTGTGGCCGGGATGGCCTATGCCGAGGCGAACGCGGCGATACTCGTTGCCGCAATGGGCCGAGATCGAGCGCAGGCCGTTGTGGCCGGCATTGCCGCCCCCGATCTTCACGCGCAGCTTGGCGGGCGGGAGATCGAGTTCGTCGTAGAAGACCGTCACGTCGTGGAGCGGGATCTTGAAGAAGTTCTGCGCTTCCCCCACGGCTTGGCCGGACAGGTTCATGTAGGTCTGGGGCTTGAGCAGCAGGACCTTCTCGCCGCCGATCAGCGCATCGGCCGCTTCCGAATGGAAGCGCTTGCGCCAGGGACCGGCATTGTGCGCGCGCGCGATCGCGTCCACGGCCATGAAACCGATGTTGTGGCGGTTCCTGGCGTAGCGGGATCCGGGATTGCCCAGGCCGACGAAGAGACGCATCGCGTGGTCCTGCTCATAAGAAACGCTCCGGCCTTGCGGTCGGAGCGTTGAAGCCGATCGATGGGCTCGAACGCCCCATCAGGCCGGTTAGGCGGCAGCGGTGCCTTCGGCGGCGGCAGGAGCCGCATCCGTTTCCGTGAGGCCGGTCGGGGCCACAACGGTGACGAGAGTGACGTTCTCGCTGGAGGTCGCCTTGGCGCCGTTCGGCAGCTTGATGTCCTCAAGATGGACCGAGGAGCCGATGTCGAGACCCTCGACCGAAGCTTCGATGTAGTCCGGGATGGCGTCGGACGGAACGAGCAGTTCCACCGTGTGCTCGACGATCTGGAGCGTGCCGCCGCGCTTCACGCCGGGGCTTTTCTCCTGGCCGACCACGTGGACCGGAACCACGACCTTGATCGCCTGGCCCTGAGCGAGGCGCAGGAAGTCGACATGGACGGGGAAGTCACGGACCGGGTCGAGCTGGTAGTCGCGCGGAATGGCGCGGACGGTCTGGCCGTCCACGTCGATCTCGAAGATCGTAGTCAGGAAGTGACCGGCGAAGATCAGCTGCTTGGTCTGGTTGAAGTCGAGGGCGATCGCCTGGGCCGGCTGGCCGGCTCCGTAGATGACGGCGGGAACTTGGCCTTGGCGACGAACGGCCCGGGCGGCCCCCTTGCCGGCCCGGTCGCGCGCCACGGCCTTGATTTGCTTTACTTCGCTCATGGTCGTGGTCCTTAAAATGGGAGTTAAAAACCGATGGCCGCCCAGGTCTCTGAAAACCTATTGGCGGCCATGAGGTTAGCGCCCGTGCCTCCAAGGGTGTCGAGCGGGCGCGAGGCGGCTTATAGGGGAAAGCGCCTTGGATTGCAAGGTTGGGCCCTGTCAGGTGTGGCACGGTCCGGGAGCTGTGCCTCGCCGGAGGGGCGAGGAAGGGAGTTGCGCAAGGGAAACGCGATTGAAAGCGGACGCTGCCTCAGTCGAACAGGCTCGACACCGAGCTTTCCGTTGCCGTGCGGCCGATGGCTTCGCCCATGAGGGAGGCGATCGAGATGACCCGGATGTTGTGGGCTACTTTCACGGCTTCGGTCGGCATGATCGAATCCGTGATCACGAGTTCCTTGAGCCGCGAGCCCGCGATGCGCGCCACCGCGCCGCCGGAGAGCACGCCGTGGGTGATGTAGGCGTAGACCTCCTTGGCTCCGTTGGCCAGGAGGGCGTCGGCGGCGTTCACCAGGGTGCCGCCGGAATCGACAATGTCGTCGACGAGGATGCAGGAGCGGCCGGACACATCGCCGATGATGTTCATCACCTCGGATTCGCCCGGACGCTCGCGCCGCTTATCGACGATGGCGAGCGGAGCGTCGATGCGCTTGGCCAGCGCCCGGGCGCGCACCACGCCGCCTACGTCGGGCGAGACCACCATCCGGTTGCCGCCGTCGAGATGCTCCTTGATGTCGCGCGCCAGCGTCGGGGCCGCGAACAGATTATCGGTCGGGATGTCGAAGAAGCCCTGGATCTGGCCTGCATGGAGGTCCAGCGTCAGCACACGGTCGACGCCCGCATGGGCGATGATGTTGGCGACGAGCTTGGCGGAGATCGGCGTGCGGGCGGCGGGCTTCCGGTCCTGCCGGGCATAGCCGAAATAGGGGATCACTGCCGTGATGCGGCGGGCCGAGGCCCTGCGCAGTGCATCCGTGATGATCAGAAGCTCCATCAGGTGGTCGTTCGTGGGGAACGAGGTCGACTGGATGATGAACACATCCTCGCCGCGCACATTCTCCTGAATCTCGACGAAGACTTCCATGTCCGCGAAGCGCCGCACCTGGGCCTTGGCCAACGGAACATTGAGATAGGCGGAGATGGCCTCTGCCAGCGGACGATTGGAATTTCCCGCAACGAGCTTCATGCAAGCAACTTTGGCTTCGAGTGACCGATAACCCCCGCTGCGCAATGCCATAATCCCTGCACGGCCGGGCGCAAGGCTCTTAGCAGCGATATGAAACCGTCACAATAGATGGACACCTTCCAATCCGCTGCAAGTTTGGCGTGTCGCCATGCAATCACTGCATCGCAACGGAGGATTCATCGCCTGAGACCTCCGCCGTCTGAATGGGTGCCTCGGGTGCAGCTGGCGCTTCGGATATGGATTCGGACTTGGCGGCCGTCAGGAACTCGGCGATTTCGTCCATGCTGGCCTGGGCCAGCTTCGCGAGCGCCGCCTTGTCGAGATCCGACACGGAGGAGGCCGGAGCGGGGCTCGATCCGGACAGGCGCTTGGCCCGGCGCTTTTGGGAGTCGAACACGTCCCAGACATAGGCCACCTTGGTTTCCCCACCCTCGGTCGAGGTCGACAAATAGCCGCGGACCCGGTAGCGCGCCTGAGCGCTCGCGCCGACGAGATCGACCTTGCGGTCGGTGGCGGCGCTGGTCAGCTCTTCGACGAGGGCGGTGCGGATGGGAGCCGGGGCGCCGTCGATGCTCTCCAGGGCGACCGGGACACCCTCCGGCGATCCACCAAGCGAGCCCTGGCAGGCTCCCAGAGCCGCCGTCAGGACCACGGCGGCAAGCCTCCCCGCATGATTCATCCTGGCCATGAGGGCCCCCGTTCTTGTTCTTCGTAACGAGTTTTTAAGCTTAACGGAGGCTGTCGTCCAGATCAGGCACGCTTGCGCAGCCGGAGGGCAAGAGCATCGAGCCCAAGGGCAAGGAGCCCTGCCGTCAGGCCCCAGAAGGCGGAGCCGATGCCGAAAAGCGTCAGGCCGGAAGCCGTGACGGCCAGGGTCAGGACGGCCGGGAAGATCTTCGGGCCTTCGGACAGGGCGGAGCTCAAGGCTCCCGCAAAGGCTCCCATGAGGGCAAGTCCCGCCACGGTTCGAATGAGCTCGGGAGGCAGGGCGGCGATCAGGCCGATCAGGGCCGCGCTGAACGCAGCGATGATCACGTAGCACAGGGTATAGAACGGCCCGACCATCCAGCGCTTGGCTGGATCCGGATGGGTGTCGGGTCCGGTGCAGATCGCGGCCGAGATGGCCGCGAGATTGCTCGTATGGGCACCGGAAAAGGCCGTGACGATGGAGGCGAGACCGGAAACGGCCAGGATAGGGCGTGACGGAGGCGTGTAACCGGAGGCCCGCAGAACCGCGAAGCCGGGAAGGTTCTGGGATGCCATGGTGACGAGGAAGAGCGGAATCCCCAACCCGATCAGGACGGTGGGCTCCCAGGCCGGCCTGATGAATGTGAGGGAGGATAGGCTCAGATTGGACGCAAGAGGTTGAGCGAGGCCGCCCCCGAAGGCGAGCGCCAGGCCCACGAACAGAACGGCCAGCACCGCAAACGCCGCATTGTAAAGGCGGACGACAAGGAAGAGGCCGACCAGGGGCAAAACGAGGCCAGGGGCGGCTTGAGCACTCTCGAACACCGCCATGACGAAGCGGATGAGAATGCCTGCCAGCATGGCGGCGGCGATTGGCGTGGGAATGCGCTCGATCAGCCGCCCGAACGGCTTAATGAAGGCCGCCAGCACGATTAGCGCGCCGGCCAGAATGAACGCGCCCACGGCCGCATGGATCGAGATGCCGCTGGAGGCGGCGATCAACGCGGCACCGGGCGTCGACCAAGCCGCAACGACGGGAATGCGGTAGCGAACGCTGAGGATCCCGCTGATGGCCGCCGTCGCCAGGCACAGGGACGCCACCCAGGACGTGGTCTGGGCCGCGTCGGCACCCACCGCCTGGGCGGCCGCGATGATGATGGCGATCGTGCTGCCGAACCCCACCAGGGCCGCAACGACGGCTGATGTGACGATCGACAGGCGCATGACCGGCTCCGTGAAACTTCGAACAGCTTAGCCGTTTAGACCGAACTGAAGGGCTGCGCCAGTTCGCCGGCAGCACTTTCCTCGCGACTCCCGAGCCCTTAAATCTCTCCCATGAGTCGCAATACCACTAATGACGTTCCGCCGGACATTCTGGACAACGAGGACGACGATGAGTCCTCCGCCATCGAGAGCGGCTCGGATGTCGAGTTCGATCTCGAAGCCAATCCCGGCTCGGTCCAGCGCGGCACCGAGGTCATCCGGCATTTCTGGACGACGCTTCCCAATGCGCCCGGCGTCTACCGCATGCTCGATGCCAAGGGCGACGTGCTCTATGTCGGCAAGGCCAAGAGCCTGAAGAACCGGGTCGGCTCCTATGCGCGGGGCCAGGCGCATTCGAACCGCATCGCCCGCATGATCGGCGAGACGTCCTCGATGGAGTTCGTCACCACCGCGACGGAGACCGAGGCGCTGCTGCTCGAGGCCAATCTCATCAAGCAGCTGAAACCCCGCTACAACGTGCTCCTGCGGGACGACAAGTCGCTGCCCTACATCCTGCTCACCGCCGATCACGAGGCGCCGCAGCTCGTGAAGCATCGTGGCGCCCGGAAGCGGAAGGGCGACTATTACGGCCCCTTCGCGAGCGTCTGGGCCGTGAACCGCACCATCAACGCGCTTCAGCGCGCGTTCCTGCTCCGCTCCTGCAACGACAGCTACTACGAGAACCGCACCAGGCCCTGCCTGCTGTTCCAGATCAAACGCTGCTCGGGTCCCTGCACGAACGAGATCTCCTCCGAAGACTATGCCGAGCTGGTCTCCGAGGCGCGTGCATTCCTGTCGGGCAAGTCGAACGCCGTGAAGCAGCGCATCACGGACGAGATGCAAGCCGCCGCCGAAGAGCTTGAGTTCGAGCGCGCCGCGCGCTGCCGCGACCGCTTGGCGGCGTTGTCGGCTATCCAGGGCGTGCAGGGCATCAACACCCAGTCGGTGGAAGAGGCGGACGTCTTCGCCCTCGACGAGCAAGCCGGCCAGTTCTGCGTCGAGGTGTTCTTCTTCCGCAACTGGCAGAACTGGGGCAACCGCGCCTATTTTCCGAAGGCCGACAAGTCCATGAGCCGGGAAGAGGTCTTAAGCTCGTTCATGGCGCAGTTCTATGACGACAAGCCCGCTCCCCGCCTGATCCTGCTGTCGCACGAGATCGAGGACGCCGAGCTCATGGCGGCGGCGCTCTCGACCCGGACAGAGACCCGGGTGGAGATCCATGCGCCGCAGCGCGGCGAGCGGCGCCAGCTCATCGAATACGCCCTGCGCAACGCCCGCGAGGCGCTCGGCCGCCGCCTCGCCGACACCTCGTCCCAGCAGAAGCTCCTCGTGTCCCTGGGACAGGCTTTCGGGTTGTCGAAGCCACCCAAGCGTGTGGAAGTCTACGACAACTCGCACATCATGGGCACCAATGCGGTCGGCGCCATGGTGGTGGCGGGTGCCAACGGCTTCATGAAGCAGCATTATCGCACCTTCAACATGAAGTCCGAGGATCTGAAGCCCGGAGACGATTACGGCATGATGCGCGAGATGCTGCAGCGCCGCTTCGCCCGGCTCGTGAAGGAGGAGCCGAGAGGCCAGGAGGCGAACGGACGATCGGACGACGATTCCTTTCCCGCCTGGCCCGATCTGGTCCTGATCGACGGCGGCAAGGGCCAGCTGGAGGCGGCCCGTCAGGCCCTGGCCGAGGTGGGCGTGAGCGAGGACGACGTGGCCCTGATCGGCATCGCCAAGGGGCGCGACCGGGATGCCGGTCGTGAAACCTTCTTCAAGCCGGGCCAGCCGCCCTTCAAGATGCCGCCCCGGGATCCGGCGCTCTATTTCGTCCAGCGCCTGAGGGACGAGGCGCACCGCTTCGCCATCGGGGCGCATCGCGCCAAACGCAAGCGGGAGCTGGTGAAGAACCCGCTCGACGAGATCCCCGGCATCGGTCCGACCCGCAAGCGGGCGCTCCTGCACCATTTCGGAACCGTCAAGGCGATTCAGCGGGCGGCCCTGGAGGACCTGATGAAGGCGCCTGGCGTCAATGCCGCCACGGCCCGGGCCGTCTACGACTTCTTCCACGAGCGGGGCTGATCATGGAGGAGCAGGCCGCGCTCACATTGCTGTGTTCGCCGGATGGCCGCAGTGTGCAACTTAAGGTCATCCGATTGACGGACCGACCATCCTCATGCTTCCTGCCTTTGTGATGAAGACTGTTTCCTCCTTGGGCCGCTCTAAGGCTTTCAACCTTGCGAATCTGCTGACCTATGGTCGGCTCGCAGCGGTGCCGGCCGTGGTCGGTCTCCTGTTCTGGCCCGAGGACCATTGGTCCCGCTGGTTCGCGCTGGCGGTTTTCGCGATCGCCGCCATCACCGATTATCTCGACGGCTATGTGGCCCGCACCTTCGCCCAGCAATCGGCCCTGGGGCGCATGCTCGATCCTATCGCGGACAAGCTTCTCGTAGCCGCCACCCTGCTCATGCTGGTGGCCGACGGCACCATCAGGGGATGGGCCCTGTGGGCCGCCATCGTCATCCTCTGCCGCGAGATCTTGGTCTCGGGCCTGCGCGAGTTCCTGGCAGAGCTGAAGGTGAGCGTGCCGGTCAGCCGGGTCGCCAAGTGGAAGACGACGCTCCAGCTCGTGGCCTTGGGCTTCCTGATCGCGGGACCGGCGGGCGAGACGGTGCTGCCGAACAATACCCTCATCGGCACGATCCTCCTGTGGATCGCCGCCATCCTGACGATCTACACCGGCTGGGACTACTTCAAGAACGGCATCCATCACCTCATGGACGAGGGCTAGGGGCGATGAAGCTCGTCTATTTCGCCTGGGTGCGCGAACGGGTCGGCAGGACGGACGAGCAGGTCGCTCTGCCGGAGGGCATCGACACGGTTGCAGATCTGGTGCGCTGGCTGAAGGGCAGGGGCGAGGAATACGAGTATGCCTTCGAGAACGAGGCAATCGTCCGCGCGGCTATCGACCATGTCCACGTGAAGCCGGAGGCTCGGATCGCAGGGGCAAGCGAGATCGCCTTCTTTCCGCCGATGACGGGCGGCTAGCTCCGTCAGGGGGTAACCCATGGCCGCAACCATCCGCATCCAGGCCGAGCCGTTCGATGCTGCCGCCGAGACCGCGGCCCTGACGCGGGGAAGGGCGGATGTCGGGGCGGTCGTCGCGTTTACGGGCCTGTGCCGGGACGAGGGCGGACGGCTCGAAGCCCTTGAGCTCGAGCATTACCCCGGCATGGCGGAGGCCGAGATCGGCCGCATCGCCGCGCAGGCGCAAAGCCGCTGGCCGCTCCTCGGCCTCACGATCCTCCACCGCTTCGGCCGGATCAGACCGGGCGAGGAGATCGTGCTCGTGCTGACGGCCAGCGCCCACCGCCAAGCCGCCTTCGAGGCGGCCTCCTTCCTGATGGATTACCTGAAGACCCAGGCGCCGTTCTGGAAGCGCGAGCACCTCAAGGATGGAACGGCCGGCGCCTGGATCGACGCCAAGGAGGCCGACGACCGCGCGACGGACCGCTGGCGCTGATCGGCGCTTGACGGTGCACCGCGACGGGAGGAGCATCGTCCGTGAACGACCACGGAGGCGTCCCATGCGCAGCGTCGTTGTCTGTCTCGGCCTGCTTGCGGTAACTCCGGCTCCGGCCCATGAGGTGCCGGTGTCGCAGACGGCCCAGGCTCCCGCTCACAATCCGCTCGATTGCTATTGCCGCGCTCAGGGCAGGATGTTCGCTCCCGGGGAGAAGGTCTGTCTCAAGACCGCCGAGGGTCCCAAGCTGGCGCAGTGTCAGATGGAGATCAACGTGATGTCCTGGAGCATCACGGAAGTGCCCTGTCCCGACGTATGAAAAACGCTGCCGAAGCGGCAGCGTTGAATCCGTAAAATTCCTGTTCGGCCGGCCTCTTCGACACCGGCTCAGAGAAGGCCGGTGAAAATGGCGCAGATGAAGGAGAAGGAAACGCAGACGGCGGCGATGTTGAGCTTGGAAGCCCAGTCCAGATGCGATGTCAGGTTCATCGGAGCCCCTCTCTCTGAAGGGGTTTACCCCCTGTCTGAATGGAGAGGTACGCTATCAAACCTGTGAGATCGTGAGAAGGGCCTCTGCCGGCGGAGATCGCCCAAGCAACTCGTGATGTAATCGTTAACAAAAAGTTAACCCATTGATCCCCCGGGTAAAATTATTCCGCTACTTTCGTCGAAAAAAGTTCCTGCTCAATTCTGTCGCACCCAGGTCCAACCGGGCGATCGTGGAGACGTGCTCCTGATGAGGGCCGAATCGAGCTGTTCTCCAGAGACCTCGACCGTCGTTGACGGGATGTTTACGTCCATGGGCCAGTCTCCCGTCCATGCGTCGTGGGTTAGTTGCGTTTGTTGCCCTATCGCTCATCGGGCTTGGGCTCACCGGTTGCGGGCTGTTTCGGTTCGAGCAGCGCGAGCCTTGGCGTGCCCAGGCCGAGGAAGCCTGCCTCTCGCAGCGTCTCGTGCAGCCCTCCGCCTATATGGCTCTCAGCTCCAAGATCGACGGGCCGGGCGTGTGCGGCATGGATTATCCGTTCAAGGTCTCAGCCTTCAACAACGGTGCCGTCGGGCTGAAATCGAAGGTGACGCTGGCCTGCCCGATCATTCCGCGGATCGACACATGGCTGAACGAGATCGTGAGGCCGGCCGCCGAAATGTATTTCGGCGTGCCGCTGGCCGACATCAAAGCCGGGTCCTATTCCTGCCGCCCGCGCAACAATCAGCGGGGAGCCAAGCTCTCGGAACATTCCTTCGGCAATGCGCTCGATGTGATGGGCTTCGTCCTGGCCGACGGACGGGAGATCTCGGTGGTCAAGGGCTGGCGGGGAGGGGATGCGGCCGAGCAGGAGTTCCTGCGCGAGGCCTTCGTCGGCGCCTGCCGCTACTTCACCACGGTGCTGGGTCCGGGCTCCGACGCCTTCCACTACGACCACTTCCACATCGACCTGGCGCGGCACGATCCCCGCGGTGAGCGGCGCATCTGCAAGCCGATCCTGAAATTCGCCCCGCGAATCGATCCCGAACGCAGCCGAGAGATCCTCCAGAGCGCGGCGGCTTCCGGCGATCTCGCCCCCGCCGATCTGGAGCAGGACATCCCGGAGGGGGAAGCCTACATTCCGCCGGCGCCTCCGCCTCCGCCGTCGCCGACCTTGTCCGCTCCGGTCCCTCCGGCGCTGCGCTATTCCGCAGGGGGAGGATACGCGGCCGATTTACCGGGGCCCGGCACGGGCGCCGCGCGGGGCGGCCTCTCCCCATCCTATTCCCAGGCACCCCTTCCGCCCGCCGGCCGCCCGCCCGAGCAGACCTATGCCCCGCCCAGGCAACAGGGGCGCTCCGCAGGCCAGCCGCTGATGCTCAACAGCCACGCCATCTATTAAAGCGTAAGCGGATCTTGACCTTCTCGGATGCCGCCCACATGGTCGGGTGTGACACGGTCTGAAGACTTGGCGGAGCATTCGAATGAAGTGGCTGGCGGCTTTCATCTCCTGCATGCTGTTGAGCGCGCCCGCGCTTGCGCGCGAGATCAATCCCGCGGAGCGGCGGGAAGAGCCTTTCGACGCCTTGCTGCCGGCCTGCGCCGACCCCTCCGTGCTTCAGGACATCAGCTCGCGCTTCGCGCATAAAGAGGGCCGGTTCTGGAATTCCGACCTCAAGCTGGTCGGCTTCGAGCGGGTGCGGGAAGTCGCTTGGCGGCCCTGGGGGCTCGATTACATCCCTCGGCGCTTCTGCACGGGCACCGTGATCGTATCCGACGGCTACAAGCGCAGGATCAACTTCTCGATCCGTGAGGATCTCGGCTTCATCGGCATCGGCTGGAACACGGAGGCCTGCGTCGACGGCCTCGACCGCCATTATGCCTTCGCTCCGCATTGCAAGCAGGCGGCTCCTTGATCCTACGCCGGTGGCTCGCGCATCGTGCGAACCCAACGGGCCACGCTGGTGAAAGGTGGTCCCGGTCTTTCGCTCCCACCGATGCGCCGGCCAAGAGAAGAAGCATTGGATGGATTCCGGGAGGGGTTCCCGCTCTTCGGTTCGGTGCTTTAGCCTTCGCGGGCGCCTGCCTGTTCTCGATCCTGCCTTCCGCGGCTCAGGGCCCCCGGGAGGAGCGAGGCGCCCCGATGGGGCAGTTCGACTTCTACGTGCTGGCGTTGTCCTGGTCCCCCGGCTTCTGCGAGAACAGCGGCAGCCGGAGCCGGCAATGCGACACCGGCAGCGGTCTCGGCTTCGTGACCCATGGCCTATGGCCCCAGCGGGAGCAGGGCTATCCGAGCTTCTGCGAGCCGAACGGGCGCTTCGTCCCGCAGGCGGCCATGGCTGACGCGAAGGGACTTTTTCCTGACGACAATCTCGCCCGCTATCAATGGCGCAAGCACGGGACCTGCACGGGCGAAAGCCCGAGCGGCTATTTCCGCGCGGTCCGGCAGGCCCGGGACCTCGTGCGCGTTCCCGACGGTTTCACCGGCCTGAACAGCCGGTCCAAGGTTCTGCCGAGCGAGATCGAACGCGCCTTCATGAATGCCAATCCGGGCTTGCGTTCCGACATGATTTCGGTTTCCTGCGGACGGCGCATCTTCCAGGAAGTGCGCATTTGCCTTGCCAAGGATCTGCGCGGCTTCCGCCAATGTGCCGAAGTTGATCGCGACGGATGCCGCGCGGGCGAAATCACCGTGCCGGCGGTGAGATAGCGCATCGAGCGACGCGCCCGAGGAAAAAGAGCATCGAACCGGGGTCGAAAGTGGAACCCACTGCCGTTCCGGATGCTATAGGACGACCATGAATTATCGCCACGCCTTCCACGCCGGCAATTTCGCCGATGTCATGAAGCACGCTCTCCTGGTGCGCATCCTCGTCTATCTGCAGCGCAAGGAGACGCCTTTGCGCGTCATCGATACCCATGCGGGGATCGGTCTTTACGATCTCGCCGGCGACGAGGCCGGACGGACGGACGAGTGGGTCGACGGGATCGGGCGCCTGGACAAGGCCTTTTCGCCCGAGATCGAGGACATCCTCGCCCCTTACCGCAGCGTGATTGCCGACGTGCGTGCGCGGCATGGCGACACCGCCTATCCCGGGTCGCCCTCCATCGTGCGCGAGCTTTTGCGGCGGCAGGACCGGGGCGTGTTCGTGGAACTGCATCCGGCCGACCACGCGGTGCTGAGCGATGCCTTCAACGAGGTCACGAATCTCAAGGTGATGCATCTCGACAGCTGGACGGCTCTTCATGCCCTGATCCCGCCGAAGGAAAAGCGTGGTCTCGTGCTCATCGATCCGCCCTACGAGAAGCCCAACGAACTGGAACGGCTCGGAACGGAGTTGCTCGCTGCCTTGAAGAAGTGGCAGACCGGCGTCTATGCGGGCTGGTATCCCATCAAGGATGTCGGCCCGGTCGATGCGGTTGCGGCACGCCTGCACGAGGAGAGCCCGCGTCCGGGCCTGCGCCTCGAACTCTATGTGGACGACCCGCGCGACGCGTCGCGGCTCAACGGCAGCGGCCTTTTCGTGGTCAACCCACCCTGGTCCCTGAGGGAAGAGGCGGAAACGCTGCTGCCGGCTCTCGCGGAGCGCCTGTCGCGCAGCGGCTATGGTGCCTATCGCTGTGAAGCCTTCGGGCCTCCTGCTTAAAACCAATTGCCGCTTGCGCTCCGAGCGTCCATGACTCCTGCCATTGTTTCAAAAGGAGTCACCAATGCTCGTCCTCCGCTCCTCACCCGCATCGCCCTTCGGCCGGAAGGTCAAGCTCTCGGCTTCGATCCTCGGGCTGTCCGATCGCATCCGGATCGTCGATGCCGATACCCTGAACCCGGAGGATTCCATCCGGCAGCAGAACCCCCTGGGCAAGATTCCCACGCTCATCCTTGAGGACGGGGACGTGCTCTACGATTCCCGCGTGATCGTGGATTACCTCGATCATCTCGCCGGGGGCGGGCGCATCATTCCGAACGGCCCGGAGCGGTTCACCGCCCTGCGCGATCAGGCGCTGGCCGACGGGATCATGGACGCGGCGCTGCTGCAGGTCTACGAGGGCCGCTTTCGCCCCGAAGACCGGCACGAGCCGAAATGGGTCGGCCACCAGGCCGACAAGGTGCGCCGCGGCCTCGACCATGCGGAGGCTCATCTCTCGGAAGCAGGTCAGCCGCTCCAGATAGGCCAAATCGCTCTCGCCTGCGCGCTGGGCTATCTCGACCTGCGCTTCGGCGGCCGCTGGCGCGAGAGCTATCCCAGGCTCGTCGCGTGGCTGGCGGATTTCGAAGCCCGCGTTCCGGCCTACGCGAAGACCAGGGTGACGCCGTAAAACAAAAAGGCCCGGGAAATCCCGGGCCTTTCGTTCATCGCCGGCGGCGATGGATCTTAGTAGGTGCCGAAGCGGAAGTTCAGACCGGCGCGCACCACACCGAACTCCGACTCGTCGTCGACGAAGTCGTTGTCCTGGTC
>DASZBB010000135.1:0-7948 GCA_035944695.1 Microvirga sp.
ACGTCCTGCACGGCTTCCGCACCCAGTTTCCGCTTCCCTTGGGCGAGGCTGCAGCGTTCAGCCCGCGCGTCTCGCGCCTGGCCTCCGAATGGGCCGCCAAGGAAGCGGCCTATATCGGCGTGAACTGGACTTTCGCACCCATGGCCGACCTGTCGCGCGACAGCCGCTGGGGCCGCATCGTGGAAGGCTTCGGCGAAGATCCCACCCTTGGCGCCGCCCTTACGGCGGCGCGCGTGGAGGGCTTCCGGGAGGGCGGCCTCGCAGCCGCCGCCAAGCACTTTGCAGGCTACGGCGCGCCGCAGGGCGGGCGCGACTACGACACCACCTATATCCCGCGCGCGGAGATGTACGACACCTACCTGCCGCCGTTCCGGGCCGCGGTGGAGGCAGGCACGGCGAGCTTCATGGCTGCCTTTAACGCCCTGAACGGCGAGCCCTCGACGGCGAATCCCTGGTTGCTGACGGACGTGCTGCGCACCCAATGGGGCTTCGACGGCTTCGTCACCTCGGATTGGGTCGGCATCGGCGAACTCATCAACCACGGCATCGCGGCCGACGGCGCCGAGGCCGCCCGCAAGGCGATCCTCGCCGGGGTCGATATGGACATGATGGGCCAGCTCTATATCAAGCACCTGCCCGACGAAGTGCGTGCAGGCCGGGTGCCGGAGAGCGTGATCGACGAGTCCGTACGGCGCGTGCTGCGCACCAAGTTCCGCATGGGGCTGTTCGACCGGCCCGACATCGATCCGTCCCGCCTGGATTCCGCCTTCCCGTCGCCGGAATCGCGCCGGGTTGCCCGCGAGGTCGCCCGCGAGACCTTCGTGCTGCTGCAGAACCGGGACAATGCATTGCCCGTGCCGTCGAGCGTGCGCTCCATCGCCGTTGTCGGGCCGCTCGCCGATGCCCCTCACGACCAGATGGGTCCCCACGCCGCCCGCGGTCACAAGGAGGACAGCGTCACGATTCTGGAAGGTGTCCGCCGGCGCGCCCAAGCCGCGGGAATCGCGGTACGCCATGCTCCGGCCTGCGACCTGTTCTGCCGCAACACGGACGACCTGCCGGCAGCCCTGGAGGCGGCCCGTCAGTCGGAGTTCGTGATCGCCGTCTTCGGCGAGCCGCAGGAACTGTCCGGCGAGGCCGCTTCTCGGGTCAATTTGGAACTCAACGGCAAGCAGATCGAGGTGCTGGAGGAACTCGCCAAGACCGGCAAGCCTGTGGCTCTCGTCATCATGGGGGGACGGCCTCAGGTGCTGGGTCCGGTGGCAGACCGCATTCCGTCGATCCTGATGATCTGGTACCCGGGCACGGAGGCCGGCCCGGCCGTGGCTGATGTGCTGTTCGGCGATGTGAATCCCAGTGGCAAGCTGCCGGTCACCTGGCCGCGCGCCACGGGACAGTTGCCGCTCTATTACAACCGGCTGCCCACGGGACGCCCCACCCTGCCCGACAACCGATTTACGGTGAAGTACATCGACGAGGCGATCACACCGCTCTACCCCTTCGGCTGGGGCCTTAGCTACACGCAGTTCACCTATTCCGAGGCGAAGCTCGCGAGCAAGCAGCTCGATGAGGGCCAGACCCTTGAGATCTCGGTCAATGTGAAGAACACGGGCGCCCGGGACGGCCAGGAGGTCGTGCAGCTCTACACCCGCGACCCGGTGGCAAGCCGCAGCCGTCCGTTGCGCGAGCTGAAGGCTTTCGAGAAGATCGCGCTGAAAGCCGGAGAGACGAAGCAGGTGATCCTGCGGGTACCCGTCGAATCCCTCGGATTCCACCTCGACGACGGCACCTATCTCGTCGAGGCCGGCACGATTCAGGTCTTCGTCGGCGGCTCTTCGCTGGCCGATTCCGTCGGCGAGGCCGAGATCCTCAGGACCCTCCGCATCCCGCCCATGGAACGGCGTGCCTCCGCATCACCCGGCGTCGCGCAATAATGACGAAGACTGCCGGAAATGGATTTCCGGCAGTCTTTTGCCCTATTGGATCGTTCGGGGATCGGCATTAGGCTCACGCCTCATGAGCGTTCATTCCACGAATTCGGAGCATCGTGACTTCACGATCCGGGCGGCGAAATCGATCGCGGGATTCGAACGAACCGGGCTGGCTGACACGCTCCTGGGTATGGCCCTCACCTTCGTCGCAGGCGCCGTCAATGCCGGGGGTTTCCTGGCTGTCGGCCAATACACCTCCCACATGTCCGGCATCGTCTCCGCCATGGCCGACAATCTGGCGCTGGGCTCCCTTGCGGTCGCAGGCCTCGGCCTTGCGGCCTTCCTGCCGTTCGTCGTCGGGGCGGCCTGCTCGGCGATGCTGATCAACTGGGGCCGGCGCCATCATCTGGGCAGTCGCTATGCCATGCCGCTGATGCTCGAAGCCTTCCTCCTTCTGGGGTTCGGCATCCTGGGCTGGCTCGCCCATCCGTCCCCCGTCTTCGTCGCGGTTGCCGTACCCCTGCTGTGCTTCATCATGGGCCTGCAGAACGCCACGGTGACGAAGATTTCGGGCTCGCGCATGCGCACGACCCATGTGACCGGCATCGTGACGGATATCGGAATTGAACTGGGCAAGCTGCTATATTGGAATCGCAATCCGCACAATCCGGACCGGATCGTGGCGGACCGTGGCAAGCTGCGCCTCCTCGTCCTTCTCTTTACGTCTTTCTTCATCGGTGGCGTGACGGGCGCGGTCGGGTTTAGCCAAGTCGGCTTTCTCTTTTCGCTTCCCTTCGCGCTTCTACTGCTGCTGCTCGCCGGACCTCCTCTGGCCGAGGATGCGGCAAGCCTCATCCAGCACATGGAGAGGCGCTGACGCCTTATCGGCCGATCACCTCACTCGGACGGAACACTGACGACGGCTTGGCGGTTCACTCATGAAAGAAGGAGCCGCCATCCATGACCACGATCAGCCATAACCCCATCGAGACTCTGGCCCGTCTCGGCTATGGGGCACGAGGCGTGGTCTATGGCCTCGTCGGCGGCTTGGCCCTTCTGGCCGCCATCGGATCCGGCGGCCAGACGGGAGGCAGCCGCAGCGCCCTGCAGACGCTCCTCTCGCAGCCCTTCGGCAAGCTCTGGCTGATCCTGATCGCCCTCGGCCTCTTCGGTTTCTGCGCCTGGCGCATTCTGGAGTCCCTGACTGATGCCGATCGCCGCGGCTCGGACATGAAGGGCTGGGGTGTCCGGGGCGCCCACCTGATCAGCGGCATCATCTATGCCGGTCTTGCGATCTCCGCCCTGAACCTTGCCCTCGGACGCGGCTCCGGCGGTGGCGGAGAGGATCAGGCGGCGCAGGACTGGACGGCTTGGCTCATGAGCCAGCCTTTCGGGCAATGGCTGGTGGGCCTCGTCGGCCTTGCCGTCTTCTGGACAGGCTTTGCTTTCATCTGGAAAGCCTGGCGCGGCAATGTCGCGGAGCGCCTGTCCCTGCCCGCCGACAAGAGAGACTGGATCGTCACCCTCGGCCGTATGGGTTTTGCGGCCCGCGGCGTGGTATTCCTCTTGATCGGCGGCTTCCTGATCCTCGCCGCCATTCGTGCTTCATCCTTGCAGGTGCACGGCCTCGGCGGTGCGCTCCAGGCCCTGCAGCAGCAACCCTATGGCTGGGTGCTCCTGGCGCTCACCGCGCTCGGCCTTTTCGCCTTCGGCCTCTTCGGCTTGGTCCAAGCCCGCTACCGCCACATCGATGCGCCGGATCTCGACGACGCAAAAGCCGCCGTCGCGCGAATGGGACGATGAGCCTGAACGGGAGTAGGGAATACTGGCGATCCCGGGAAGACTCGAACTTCCGACCTTCGGTTTAGGAAACCGCTGCTCTGTCCTGCTGAGCTACGGGACCGCTTAGGAAGACCGGGTTTAGCATGGTCGGCAGGGTCATTCCAGAGGGTTGCGGCCCTGTTCGCAACCCTGGCGGGTCGTCGTGAGGATCCAGAGACCCGACCGAAGGAACTCCGCATGGCCCGGCCGGTTTGTTGCAAGGTAACCGGAGGCATATCATGGCGCAGACGCTTCGAGATTTTCTGAAACGGGTCGAGAACCTTCCTCCCGATACCCTGCTCTGTGTAGCCGAGGTGGATGAGGCGTTCGCCGCTCACGTGGAAGAGATCGAGATCATCGAGGATGCGAAGGCGCAGAACCGGAAGGCGGAAGGCACCGAAGCCGTAGAGCTGGGCAATGGCAATCAGAGGGTTGTGGTGATCCGCTGGTAGATCCCAATCCTTTGGCTTCCGGCCGTGAGAAACCCGCCGATCTTGGCCGCAACGATTTGGGCCCGTTGCGATTGATCTCTCAGGAAAACGGTTCTCGCCGGCATGCAGTTGTCTCCCAATCCACGGAGATCCTGCGGGCAGCCGTCATTCCATCGCGGCACGAACACCAGTCAGGATTTCACCATGACGAAAAACATCCCAGGCTCCCGCACAAATCCCGAAGGTATCCCCCAGGAAGGGCATGGCGGTTCGAATGAGCGCGGGACCCAGCACCAGCAGGGTAAGGACGGCAACGGCGCCCAGAAGCGCCAGCAAGAGAAGAAATCATGAGCAGCACCGGCAATCGCAGCAATCCGAACGAGACCCGCGTGGCAGGTCGTTCGGAGAGCGATCAGGCCCACCCCGATGCCAGTGGCAAGCCCGACATCGGCAAGCAGGGCGGCGCGACGCATCAGGAGAGCCGCGACCACAACAAGCACAACAATGCGGGGCAGAGCGGTCACAAGCCGCAGCAGCACAGCCCGGCACAGGAAAAGCATTGATCGGCCCGCTTAAAGCGTAGCCGCATCCCGCCAAATGGGTATGATCCCGTCCGATGACGGGATCGACCCTGCCCAGTGTCTTGAGTGCCAGCCTCGGGATCGCCCTGACGATCTCGGCCGGCTGGGCACAGCCCGTCTCGCCGGCACGATACAGACCAGGCTGCACGATTGAGGCGCAGCCTGATCGGCTGCAAGCCCTCTCCCCGGAAGGAGACCTCGTTCTGGCCTCGGGCCGTACGGCCAGGCTCGCGGGCATCCGGCTTCCGGGCGAGGCGCCCCACCGGGAGAATGCTTTGGCTTGGCTGCAGGCACGCATCGATCAGCCCGTCCTCGTCCGGGCCGCAGCCAGCCCCGACCGCTGGAGCCGGATCTCCATCCGCATCCGGTCTGCCGACAGCGCCTCCCCGCTCGATTGGAGCCATGGCCTGATCGAGGCGGGGCTCGCGATCACCGATGCGGGCCTGGATGAAACCTTCTGCGAACCGGAATTGCTCGCCCTTGAGGCCACGGCCCGCGAACGACGCCTTGGTCTTTGGGCCGATGACCGCTATAAGCCCATGGACGTCAATCAATCCGAGCCTCTGCGGGACCGAATCGGAAGCTTCGTGCTGGTCGAAGGTCGCGTCAGAAGCATCGGGGAGCGCAAGCAACGCATCTATTTGAACTTCGGGGGGCTCTGGGCAGAAGACTTCACGATCATCATCCCGAGGAAGACCTGGAAACAGATGTCGGACCGCGGCATGGGCGCCGAGGCGCTCAAGGGTCAGCGGATCAGGGCCCGAGGCATTTTGCAGCCTTGGCAAGGGGCAGCCTTCTCCATTGTCATACCGGATATGATCGAGCGTCTCGAAGGCGGTCGCCTGCCACGATGAACGAGCATGAGCACAACACGTCAGACAGGTAGCTTCCGAGTTGTCGCCGGCATCATCATGCTCGGCACCCTCCTGGCAGGATGCACCGGCTTCGGCGGGGACGTCTCTCTGCCCGCCAACGCTCCCCGGGTGATCGGCCCGGATCGGGACCGCGACCATATGCGACTCGTGCGCGCCTTCGGCGGCGAAGGCCGGGCTCCTCAGCTCCAGCAGATCCTCACCGACGTGACGAACCGTCTGGTCATGGCCACCGACAGGCCCGACGAGGCCTTCCAGGTGACGATCCTCAACTCGCCCGTGATCAATGCTTTCGCCCTGCCAAACGGCCGTCTCTATGTGACCCGCGGGCTCCTGGCGCTCGCCAACGATACGTCCGAGGTGGCGGCCGTTCTCTCCCACGAGATCGCCCACGTCACCCTTCGCCATGCCTCCCAGCGCAGCGAGCTGCAGGCCCGCTCCGACCTGATCGAGCGCGTGGCCGAGAACGTGCTGAACGATGCCGAAGAGGCCGCCATGGCGCAAAGCCAGGCCCGTTCGACGCTGGCCAGCTTCTCGCGCGCACAGGAGCTCGAGGCGGATCAGATGGGCGTCAAGGTTCTGGCCCGGGCCGGCTACGATCCTTATGGGGCTCCCCGGTTCCTCACGGCCCTCGGGCGCTCGGGCACGAGTTCGGACGCCTCGACGGCGGAGCGAAACGCCTCGCACCCGCGCACCGACGACCGGGTGGCGCGGGCGCTGCAGGCCGCGCGGCGGACGGGCATGCAGGGAACCGGCGAAACCGGACGCCTTGCCTATCTGACCGCTCTCGACGGGCTCGCCTATGGGGACGATCCGGCCGACGGCGTCGTGAAGGGGCGCCGCTTCATCCATTCGCGGCTCGGCGTCGCCTTCGAGGCGCCGGAGGGCTTCACCCTGGAGAACACGTCCCAGGCCGTCCTGGGGGCGTCAGGAGACGGCGAGCGCCGCCTCCTCTTCGATGCCGCCGACACGCCTGAGGGGCAGAGCCTGGAGGATGTGCTGCGTTCCACCTGGACGGATACGGTGGAGCCCGGCACCCTGACAACCGGAACGGTGAACGGCCTGCCGGTGGTCACCGCCCTGTCCAACGGCAAGGAATGGACCTTCCGTCTCTCGGCCATCCGGATCGGCAGCACCACCTACCGGCTCATCATGGCGACCCGGGGCAACAGGGGGGACCTGGAAGGGATCTTCCAGCAGACCCTGAACAGCGTCCGGCAGGTCCAGCCGGACGAGGCGCGCCGGATCAGACCGCTCAAGCTGCAGATCGTCACGGCCCAGCGGGGCGACACGGCGCAGGCCATGGCCGCCCGGATGCCGGTCGACAAGGCACTCGAGAAGTTCCTGCTCCTCAACGGCCTCGACAGGAATGACGCCCTCAAGGCAGGCGAGCGCTACAAAATCGTCGTGGAGTGAAATTTCGCGCCCTGAAAAAGGGCCGGCGAGGCCGTGACCGCCTCGCCGCACGATGCACTTCAGGGATTGAGGCGTCCTACACGAAGGCGCCGGACGCCTGGGGATATTTTTCCACCAGGGCTCGCTTGAGCTTTTCCAATGCCCGGTTCTCGATCTGGCGAACGCGTTCCTTTGAGATCCCGAGCCTGTCGCCCAGAAACTCCAGGGTCACCTGCTCGTCGTCGAGACGGCGGGCCCGCAGGATCCGCAACTCGCGCTCGTTGAGAACCTCGAGCGCCTGCTGCAGCCAGCGCACGCGGCGCTCGGTGTCGATCACGTCGCTGACGCTCTCGTCCGGCAGGGGGCTGTTGTCGACGAGGAACTCGACACGCTCTGCCGAATTGGACGGGTCGGCGTCCAGAACCGGCGCGTTGAGGGACGTATCGGGTGCCGAGAGGCGGGCGTCCATGAGCGCGACATCGGCCTTGGAAACCCCGATCGCCTCGGCGATCTTCGCATGCACATCGGCGGAGATGCGCTCCTCGCCGCCGCGGGTCAGGCGGGCGCGCAGGCGGCGAAGATTGAAGAAAAGTGCCTTCTGGGCGGAACTCGTTCCACCGCGAACGATTGACCAATTGCGAAGGATGTAATCTTGCACGGAGGCACGGATCCACCAAGTCGCATAGGTTGAGAAGCGAACCTCGCGCTCAGGCTCGAACCGGGCAGCCGCTTCGAGAAGACCCACATGGCCTTCCTGAACGAGATCGGCCATGGGCAGGCCGTAATGACGGAAGCGAGCTGCCAGCGCGATGACGAGGCGCATGTGAGCAGCGGTCAGTTGATGAAGCGCCGCTTCATCGCGGTTCTCTTTCCAGCGCACGGCAAGTTGATGCTCCTCGTCTCTCTCGAGAAAAGGT
>DASZBB010000136.1:0-10914 GCA_035944695.1 Microvirga sp.
ATCGTGAAGCTCGTGGAGCGCATGGAGCTGTTCGGCGAGGAGAGGCCGGTCGAAAGGGGGGCGGTGAACATCCACGGGGTGCTGGACCATGTGAAGCGCCTCGCGCAATCGGGCTTTGCTCGCCATATCCGTTTTGTCGAGAACTACGATCCTTCGCTGCCGCCGGTTCTGGGCAACCGGGACCAGCTGATCCAGGTCATTTTGAACCTGGTGAAGAATGCCGCCGAGGCGGTGGGCATCGATGCCCCTGACGGCGAGATCATCCTGTCGACCGCCTTTCGGACCGGTGTCCGGCTTCAAGTTCCGGGCTCTCAGGAACGGGTCAGCCTTCCGATCGAGCTGAGCGTCATCGACAACGGCCCGGGCATCCCTCCCGATCTGATGAGCGATCTCTTCGATCCTTTCGTGACGACCAAGGTCCAGGGCAGCGGTCTGGGGCTTGCCCTCGTTGCCAAGATCGTCGGCGATCACGGCGGCATCGTGGAATGCGAGCCGGCGCCCAGGCGAACCACCTTCCGAATTCTCCTGCCTATGCACCGCGCCGACGATGGCCGCGGGGCCGATTTGTGAGATTAAGCGATGCCCAGCGGACAGATTCTTCTCGCCGATGACGATGCAGCCATCCGGACCGTGCTGAACCAAGCCTTGTCCCGGGCCGGATACGAGGTGCGCTCCACCAGCAACGCCGCCACCCTGTGGCGGTGGGTGTCCCAGGGGGAGGGCGATCTGGTCATCACCGACGTGATGATGCCGGACGAGAACGCCTTCGACCTGCTCCCGCGCATCAAGAAGGTGCGGCCGGAGCTGCCGATCATCGTCATGAGCGCCCAGAACACGTTCATGACCGCCATCAAGGCCTCCGAGCGCGGCGCCTACGAATACCTGCCGAAGCCCTTCGATCTCAAGGAGCTCGTCGCTGTCGTCGGCCGGGCCTTGTCCCGGCCCCGGAACGTTCCCACGGGAGCCAACCCGTCGCCGGAAAACGAGGACATTCCGCTCGTGGGCCGCTCCCACGCCATGCAGGAGATCTACCGGGCCCTCGCCCGCCTGATGCCCACCGATCTGACGGTGATGATTACGGGGGAATCCGGTACCGGCAAGGAACTCGTGGCGAAGGCGCTGCACGATTACGGCAAGCGCCGGCAGGGCCCGTTCGTGGCCGTGAACATGGCGGCGATCCCGCGGGAACTGATCGAATCCGAGCTGTTCGGCCACGAGAAGGGTGCCTTTACCGGCGCGACCGCTCGGAGTACCGGCCGTTTCGAACAGGCCGAAGGAGGCACGCTGTTCCTCGATGAGATCGGCGACATGCCCATGGAGGCCCAGACCCGCCTCCTGCGCGTTCTCCAGCAGGGCGAATACACCACGGTCGGCGGCCGGGTTCCGATCAAGACCAATGTCCGCATCGTGGCGGCGACGAACAAGGACCTGCGCATCCTGATCCAGCAGGGCCTCTTCCGCGAGGATCTCTATTTCCGCCTCAACGTGGTGCCTTTGCGCCTTCCGCCTCTGCGCGAGCGCGTCGAGGACATCCCGGATCTGGCCCGCCATTTCTTCATGCTGGTGGAGAAGGAAGGCCTTGCGCGCAAGCAGCTCGACGTGGAGGCCATGGACCGGCTGAAGCGTTACCGGTGGCCGGGCAACGTCCGCGAGCTGGAGAACCTGGTGCGACGTTTGGCAGCCCTTTACCCGCAGGATACCATCACGGGAGCGATCATCGATGCCGAGCTCGACTCCCAGCCTCTGCTGCCGCCCCAGCCCGTTGGGAAGGCGTCCCAGCCGTCTCACCAGAACTCGGAGGGTTTGTCCGATGCGGTCGAGCGGCATCTGAACGAGTACTTCTCTGGTTTCCGGGACACGCTTCCGCCTCCCGGCCTCTATCACCGGGTCCTGCGCGAGATCGAAGGCCCGCTGATCGGAGCGGCCCTGGCGGCGACCAGGGGAAATCAGATCCGGGCTGCCGAGCTTCTGGGGGTCAATCGCAATACCCTCCGCAAGAAGGTGCGGGATCTCGAACTCATGGTGGTCCGCTCCAACCGCAGCTGAGCATCGTCTGCTGTAATAATTTGACCACAGTGTTGTGTTGGTGCATCACCCACTGACGGGGCGCTGAATCGAAAGCGCCCGATTGGCGGGGCCTCGGTCTTGATCGAACAGGACACCATTGCACAACGGCAGGCGGCGGAGCCGTCCCAGAGCAGCCTCGGCTGGCTGGGCTACGGCGCCGTGCTGTCGGCTCTGGCCTCGGCCCTGGCCACCTTCCTGATCCTCGCCGGCGCCACCCCGCTGCTGCCGACCCACAATGTCGTGATCTGGGTTTTCCTGCTCAACGGCATTCTGATCGCCCTGCTTCTCGGGATCGTCGCCTGGCAGACCCGTAAGCTGGTGCGCGAACGCCGGGCAGGCGCGGCAGCCGCCGGTCTCCACGTCAGGATCGTCGGGCTGTTCAGCCTCGTCGCTGTTCTACCCGCCATCCTCGTGGCCGCCGTGGCGACGGTCACCCTGGAGCGCGGCCTCGATCCCTGGTTCACCGGCGCGCTCAAGGATCTGATGACCAACACCGTTTCCATCGCCCGGTCCTATCGCGAGATGCAGTGTCGGACGCTCGCGCGGGAAACCCAACTCATGGCGGCCGACCTCAATCGCGCAAAGGTTCTCTTTGACGCGGACCGCAACCTTTTCCGGGAATTCATGAATTCCCGGGCCGTCTTCCTCGGATTTCCTCTCGCGATGATCGTCGATATGGACGGCTCGGTGGTCGAGCGGATAGAGGCCAAGAAGCTCGAAAATGTTCCCGCGCCGACCGGGGCCGATCTTCAGGAGGCCAGCAATCGGGAGGCTTTGTGCCTCTTTTCGAAATCCGGCAACGTCTTTCGCTCCGCCTTGAAGCTTGATGCCCACGGTGGCCGGGTCCTCTACGTCGCCAGGGAGGTCGACCCCCGTGCGCTCGAGTTCCCTCAGGTCGCGGAAGCGGGCGTCGCTTTCTATGAGGCCCTTGACCAGAAGAAGGCCGGCATTCAGATCGCCTTCGCGTCCATGTTCACGCTGATTGCGCTGATCGTGCTGCTTTCCGCCGTATGGTTCGGGCTGAACTTCGCCAACCGTCTCGTCGCGCCCATCCGGCGCCTCATCCATGCGACCGACCAGGTGGCCACCGGCAATTTCTATGTTCAGGTCCCGGTTCGCCGGGGCGAAGGCGACCTCGGACATCTGGGCGAGACCTTCAACAAGATGACTTCGGAGTTGCGCCGCCAGCACGATGGGCTGACGGCGGCCAGCGATCTCATGGATCGTCGACGGCGGTTCACGGAGGCGGTTCTCGCGGGCGTTTCGGCCGGCGTCATCGGCGTCAACGCCAAAGGGCAGATCACCATCGTCAACCCGTCGACGGAGGCCCTGCTCGGCACCTCGCATAAGGAACTGCTCGGACAGCCGATCACCATGGTCCTGCCGGAGGTGGCTCCCTTGGTCGAGGAAATGAGCCAGGGGCGTCAGCGCCTGATGCAGCAGCAGATCCACATCTCCCGGAAGGGGAAGGAGCGCACCATCAACGTGCGCGTCACCAGCGAGCAGGCGCGCGGCGGTCAGAGGGATCTCGTCATCACCCTCGACGACATCACGGACCTCGTGCTGGCGCAGCGGACCTCCGCCTGGGCCGACGTGGCGCGGCGCATCGCGCACGAGATCAAGAACCCCCTGACACCGATCCAGCTGTCGGCCGAGCGCATCCGCCGGAAGTACGGCAAGGTGATCACCACGGACCGGGAAGTGTTCGATCAGTGCACGGACACCATCGTGCGGCAGGTCGACGACATCAAACGGATGGTCGACGAATTCTCGTCCTTCGCCCGCATGCCGAAACCGACCATCGGCAACGAGGATCTCGCCGAGACGATCCGCCAGGTCATCTTCATGATGAAGATTGCTCATCCCGAGATCGAGTTCGTCGATCAGGTTCCGGCCGGCTCCCTCATCGCACCCTTCGATCGACGCCTCGTCTCGCAGGCGGCGACGAACATCGTCAAGAACGCCACCGAGGCCATTGCGGCCGTGCCGGAGGATGAGCGCGGGCAGGGGCAGATATCGGTGCTGCTCGACGACACCCACCCGGATTATCTGATCCTGGCCGTGACCGATAACGGCAAGGGGTTCCCCGTCGAAGGCCGGCAGCGCCTCCTGGAGCCTTACATGACCACGCGTGAGGGCGGAACCGGACTGGGTCTGCCGATCGTTGCAAAGATTCTGGAAGACCATGGAGGTGGCATGGAACTGGCTGACAATCCCGCTGGCAGGGGTGGGCAGGTTCGCATGTGGATCCCAAAGACGAAACAAGTTGCATCGGAAGAGACATCGGCCGCTTCCAGCCGTCATGACTCTCGCAAGGCAAGTCTATGAGCGCTGATATTCTCGTGGTCGACGACGAAGTCGACATTCGTGAGCTGGTGGCCGGCATTCTCGAAGATGAAGGGCACCGAACCCGCACGGCCGGCACCTCCGACGAGGCCTTGGCGGCCGTCGAAACCCGGCGTCCTCATCTGGTGTTCCTGGACATCTGGCTGCAGGGGAGCCGGCTCGACGGACTTCAGGTTCTGGAGATCATCAAGGCCCAGCACCCGGATCTGCCGGTCGTAATGATCTCCGGCCACGGCAACATTGAGACGGCCGTCTCGGCCATCAAAGCGGGCGCTTACGATTTCATCGAGAAGCCCTTTAAGGCGGACCGGCTCGTCCTTGTAGCCGAACGCGCCCTCGAGGCGTCGCGCCTGAAGCGCGAAGTCCGCGACCTGCGCTCGCGTTCGGTCCAGGCCAGCCGCATCGCGGGCAAGTCGATCGTCATCAACCAGCTCCGACAGGCGGTGGAACGGGCGGCTCCGACCAATGCACGCATCCTGATCACGGGAGCTCCCGGTTCGGGCAAGGAGCTGACCGCCCGGACCGTTCACAGTCTCTCCACCCGCGCCAACGGGCCGTTCGTCGTCCTCTCGGCCGCGACGATCACGCCCGAGACCATGGAGGCCGAGCTTTTCGGCACCGAAGGAGGCGCCGGTGGGGGGCGTCGCGTCGGAGCGCTCGAGGAGGCTCATGGTGGTACCCTCTATATCGACGAAATCGCCGACATGCCGCGGGAGACACAGAACCGGATCCTGCGCGTCCTGGTCGATCAGAATTTCCAGCGCGTGGGCGGAACGACCCGGGTTCATGTGGATGTGCGCATTGTGTCGTCGTCCAGCCGCGACCTGCCCGCAGCTATCGCGGCAGGTCAGTTCCGGGAGGATCTGTTCCATCGGCTCGGCGTGATCCCGATCCGGGTGCCGTCCCTCGCCGAGCGGCGCGAGGATGTCCCGGAACTGATCGAATTCTTCATGGAGCAGATCTCATCCACGACCGGCCTGCCGAAGCGGCGGATTGCCGAAGACGCCATGGCGGTCCTGCAGTCTCATGACTGGCCCGGCAACGTGCGGCAGCTGCGCAACAATGTTGAACGGCTGATGATTCTCACCTCCGGCGACCCGGATGCGGAGATCACGGCCGACATGCTGCCGTCGGAGATCGGTGCCCTTGTTCCGAGCACGCCGGGTGGGGCAGGGGGTGAGAAGCTCATGAGTCTTCCCCTGCGCGAGGCCCGTGAGATCTTCGAACGCGAGTACCTCCTGGCGCAGATCGCACGCTTCAGCGGCAACATCTCCAGAACGGCGGAATTCATCGGCATGGAACGCTCGGCCCTGCACCGGAAGCTGAAATCACTCGGGATCGGGGGGTGATGCGCCCGCCGGCAGAGGGTCCGGGCTGGATCTTTTTCGTACCGGAAAGAACCGAAGCCTACAATCCACGGGAAAATATGCTCCGAGGAGGTAGAACGGTTGCGCCCCCCCTTGCCGAACGCTGCCGTTCGCCCTGTAATAGATCTGCCGGTCACCGACCGCACGAAAGCGGACAACCATATCCAAGCGGCCCCATAGCCAAGACCGGCGGCGATGGGCTGGCGAGGCAACTTCAATGGCGGGCGATCGCGCGCAGAATCTTCAGGACACCTTTCTGAACTATGTCCGGAAGCAGAAAATCCCCCTGACGATCTTTCTCGTAAACGGGGTGAAGCTTCAGGGCGTCGTCACCTGGTTCGACAACTTCTGCGTCCTTCTGCGCAGGGATGGTCATTCCCAACTGGTTTACAAACACGCCATTTCCACCATCATGCCAGGACAGCCCGTCCAATTGTTCGACCAGATCGACGAGGCTGGCGAGAAGACCTGAGGTGACGGAACCACGTAGTCCGGGGGAAGAACGTCTCGCTCAGCTGGCCGAGCCTGAGAAAGAGGTTGCGGCCGGCACCCGTACGCTCGTGATCGGTCCGTATCTGACCCGCAGGCGGCGCGGCTCGACGGAATCGGACGGGCAGGCGTCCAATCCTCGCCCCCCGGAAGCCAGGCTCGACGAAATCACCGGCCTGGCCCTCGCGATCGATCTGACCATCGTACAATCCCTGATAGCGCCCCTGTCCTCGCCTCGCCCGGCCACGTTCATCGGCAGCGGCAAGGTCGAAGAGCTGGCCGGATTGATCCGAGCCGAGGAGATCGGCCTCGTGGTCATGGACTGCGCGCTCAGCCCCGTCCAGCAGCGCAATCTTGAAAAGGCCTGGGGGGCCAAGGTCATCGACCGCACAGGCCTGATCCTTGAGATCTTCGGGCGGCGGGCCCGTACGAAAGAGGGCACTCTCCAGGTCGAACTGGCTCATCTGTCCTATCAAAAGGGTCGGCTGGTCCGATCCTGGACCCACCTGGAGCGCCAGCGGGGGGGCTTCGGCTTCCTCGGCGGGCCAGGTGAAACGCAGATCGAGGCCGACCGGCGCCTGATTCAGGAGCGCATGAACCGGATCGAGCGAGATCTGGAGGGGGTCGTGAAGACACGCTCCCTGCACCGGACGAGCCGGCGGCGCGTGCCCTATCCGATCATCGCCCTTGTGGGCTACACCAATGCCGGGAAATCGACCCTGTTCAACCGCATGACCCAGGCCGACGTCCTGGCCGAGAACATGCTGTTTGCGACCCTCGATCCGACATCTCGTGCCATCGAGCTCCCACACGGCGAAAAGGCCATCCTGTCGGACACGGTCGGCTTCATCTCCGATCTGCCGACCATGCTGGTGGCGGCCTTCCGGGCGACCCTGGAGGACGTGGTCGAAGCCGATGTTCTGCTCCACGTCCGCGATGTTTCGCATGGTGAAACCGAGGCTCAGGCCGGCGACGTCGCGGTCGTCCTGCGGGAGCTCGGCATCGACCCGGACGACACGAGGCGCATCATCGAGGTCTGGAACAAGGCGGACCTTCTGTCGTCCCAGGACCGCGAACGGCTTGCCACCGCATCCCATCGAGCCGGGGAGGAGAGGCGGCCGATCCTCATCTCTGCCCTGACAGGCGATGGCGTTCCAGAACTCCTCGCCACCATCGAGCAGCACCTGGCCATGGGGCGCCAGACCTACGAGGTCGACGTGGCTCCGGAGGACGGGCAGGGGCTCGCTTGGCTCCATGAGAATACGGAGATTCTGGACCGGGAAACGAAGGACAACGGCCATACCGTCCTTCAGGTCCGCCTCGTATCCGGCAAGGAGCCCCGCTTCCTCAACCGCTTCCCGGAAGCGCGTGTTCTATGATGAGCCGGACTTCCGCTCGTCAACTTTCGCTGCGACCCAGAGCTCTTCCATTTCTGCCAGAGACGCCTCGTCGAGACTTCTGTCCTGCTGCTCGAGAGCCTGCTCGATCGCCTTGAAGCGCCGCTCGAACTTCGCGTTCGTTCGCCGTAGGGCACGCTCGGGGTCGATTCCGAAATGTCGGGCGAGGTTGGTGACGGAAAACAGCAGGTCGCCGATCTCGTCCTCGATTCTGTCTTGCGCGCCGGATGAAGAAGCCTCTTTAACCTCCTCCAGCTCCTCGTGAATCTTGTCTATCACCTGAACGGCCTCTGGCCAGTCGAAGCCGACTTTCGCGGCCTTCGCCGTCAGCTTCTGGGCACGGGTCAGGGCGGGCAGGGCCGTCGGAATTCCGCCGAGAAATCCCGCCTCGTGAGCCTCAGGTCGTTGCCCCATCTTCTCACGGGCCGCCTGCCGCTCGGCCTTCTCCTCGGCCTTGATCGAGTCCCAGAGGCTTTTCACCTCTTCGGGGGACAGGTTCTTGCTGTCGCCGAAAACATGAGGGTGCCGTCGGATGAGCTTGCGCGTGATGGCCCCGACCACGTCGGGGAAAGCGAACGCGCCCTTCTCTTCGGCCATGCGGGCGTGAAACACGACCTGAAGCAGCAGATCCCCAAGTTCGTCGCGCAGGTCAGCCAGATCGCCGCGCTCGATGGCATCCACGACCTCGTAGGCTTCCTCGAGAGTGTAAGGTGCGATCGATGCGAAATCCTGCTCCAGATCCCAGGGACAGCCGGTGCCCGGAGTGCGCAGGGCCGCCATGATCTCGATGAGCCGGTGAATATCCGTGGAAGGCCTCATAATGAAATCCCTGATCGCTGCATCGGTGTCATAGCCTGAGGACAAGACGCCCGGCTAGCTGGATTTGCGCCATTTCCCTGCGCTAGCGGTATATGGATGAGCAGGCCGCTTCGGGCACAATTTAGGACGGGACGAAATGAGAGCGCGGGTCAAACTGGTCGATGGCATGATGTTCGTGGGCGAATCCGGCAGCGGGCACGCCGTGGTCATGGACGGGGCACCCGAATATGGCGGCCGCAACATCGGCATTCGTCCCATGGAGATGCTTCTCATCGGGCTGGGCGGCTGCACGGCCTTCGATGTGGTCCAGATCCTCAGAAAGGGCCGGGAGAAGGTCACCGACTGCGAGGTCGAGGTTACGGCGGAACGGGCCGAGACGGATCCCAAGGTCTTTACCTCGATCCACATCGAATACCGCGTCAAGGGCAGGGGCCTCGCACCGGCCAAGGTCGAACGAGCCATCGAACTGTCCAAGGAAAAGTACTGTTCTGCCTCGATCATGCTCGGGGCCGTTGCCAAGATCACCCATTCCTGGTCCGCAATCGACGAGGCTGAGGAGACGGAGGCCGCCTCCTCCTGAACCCTCCATATCCGGGGCACGATCATGAAGCTGTTCTTCTCGGAAGCCCAACTGGGGCATCGACCCAAGCAGTACATGGTGCACGGGCGGATTGTGGATCCGTTCGAAAATCCCGATCGCGCCACCACACTCCTTGAAGTGCTGGAAGCGCAAGGTCTGGCCAGGACAGATCCGGGCGATTTCGGCCGTGACGCGATCCTGGCTGTTCATGCCGCTCATTATGTGTCCTTCATCGAGGATGCCTACGAGCGCTTCCTGGCACTGCCCAACCACGGCCCGGAGGTGCTGCCGAACGTCCATCCGTACCGGGGGTCCGGCCTTGACCTGAAGGAGCGCGGCAAACCGCGCACCACGGGAATTCTCGGCCAGTCAGGCTGGTACATCGGCGACATGTCCTGTGCCATTATGGAGGGGACATTCCTGGCGGCTTACGCTTCCGCGCAGGCGGCAATCGCTGGCGCGGAAGCGGTGCTAGCCGGAGAGCGCGCCTCGTTCGCGCTCTGCCGTCCGCCAGGCCATCACGCCTATGCGGACCGGGCCTCGGGCTTCTGCTTTTTCAACAATGCCGCCATCGCGGCCGTTATGCTGCGCAGCCATTTCCCGAAGGTGGCGATCGTCGATTTCGACACGCATCACGGAGACGGCACCCAGGCGATCTTTTATACGCGTCAGGACGTCTTCTACGGCTCCGTGCACACCGACCCTTCGTCCTATTATCCGCACTACGCGGGTTACGCGGACGAAGCCGGGGCAGGGCCGGGCGAAGGGGCGAACCTCAATCTGCCGCTTGAACCGGGGGCCGACGACGAGGCCTTCATTGACGCCAACCAGCGTCTGGCATTGGCCGTCCAAGCCCATGGGGCCGAGGCGCTGGTTCTGTCGGCCGGTTGGGACGCCCATCAGGACGATCCGCTGTCGAAGCTCAACATCACGTCAGACGCATTCGCTCGCATCGGAGAGATCTGGGGCAAGATCGACCTGCCGACCCTGATCGTTCAGGAAGGCGGGTATTCGCGTGCGGCCGTCGCAGAGGCCGCACCAGCTTTCATCGCCGCATTCCGGGCCACCGCCGCAGAATAAGCCTCGATTGACGTCTGTTCGACAACGGCGAGGCGGCTATGTGCATGATTGTTACGAAGAGGATGGCTCCCAGAGAGGGCCTCGAACCCCCACGCCTTTCGGCGGCGCGTCAACAGCACGCTGCGTCTTCCAATTTCGCCATCTGGGAATAAACCCGTCGCGCTTGAGTGTTGAACCGGAACAGAACCGAACACTTGTCATGTATTATTATGTTTGTTGATGAGCATGTTGATTCCGTTGCTTGACAATAACAAGCGTCAGACCTCAGCTATTCTGAATTACCCCAGCGCATGTTCTTCCGAGCAACGTGTCGTCGGTGGCTACTCCGTCGTATTAACGCCTCCGAGACAAAAGAGCGGGTCGGGATTGGACCAGGCTGATCTGCGTTCGTACCTTCGCCCGGAGGGTTTTGGACCTGCTCAGCCTTTTCGGCGGGCAGCCTGACAATGATCCGCCCAATCTGCCGACCGACTTGCCTGGATCTCGTTGGAACCGTCGTCCACGGCGCTGTTAGCGGCCTTGTCGGCCTGGTTGCGATTTTTTGATCCCTGGCTTTGCCGTATCGCCCGTCCTTCGAGAGGTCAGGAAGGGGTGATCGCTGAGGGTGAGGGCTGTCTCCAGCCAATGGCAGCCACATATGATGTCATTGCAAGGTAGAAATGTCTCTATTTCTGCCAAATAGAAATGTCAGTGAAGTCGACCTGGGGTTAAAGCTCACAGCTTGAGATCTGATCCCTGCACGGCTGGCCAGGGTTGCTGGGCAGGGATC
>DASZBB010000137.1:0-15458 GCA_035944695.1 Microvirga sp.
CATACTCGCGGAGGCCTCGGGCGCGAGTGCTGAAAGGTCGAAATGAGGCCTGCGTCCCACGGCAGCCGTGCGCAGGTTGACGATCTTCGCGGGCACACCCGGCAGGAGGCGGCTAAACGAGGCCCGGTAGGCCCGCTCGAACGCTTCCCGGACAATGGACGCATTGATCCCAGTCGTTCCGCTTTGGAGCAAGATAGGCAGCGGAACACTGACTGTGTGAGTCTGGCCCACATAGTGCATGTCGAGCTCGAACAGAATGTCGATCCGCTCGACCGAAAGACCGGCCTCCTCCACGACCGCACGGGACGTTTCTGCCTCCTCGACCATGCGTCGATCGAGGGCCGCGTCATCGAGCTGGTCGAGAAGCAGGTTCACGGTCTGCACCTGATCGTGTCGGATATCCGCGATGACGCAGCCCAGCGCAGACGTCACGCCTGGATAGCGCGGCACGAGCGCGGCCTTCAGGCCGACATCCTTGATCAGAGCTCCCACATGCAGGGCTCCCCCGCCGCCGAACGGCACGGCGGCGAAACGACCAGGGTCATGTCCGCGCTCGATCGATACGAGGCGGATGGCGCCGGCCATCTTGCCGTTGGCGACCCGCACGATGGCCTCTGCCGCCTGCATGGGATCGAGCCCGAGCGGCTCCGCCACGTGTGTCGTGATGGCAGCCTTCGCGGCTTCGACATCCAGACTTGCGAGCTTGCCGCCGATGGGACGCTCCGCATTGATGCGCCCCAGCACCACATTGGCGTCGGTGAGCGTCGGACGCGTATTGCCCTGCCCGTATGCCACCGGACCTGGGCGCGACCCTGCGCTCTCGGGACCGACCTGGAGCAGCCCGCCTGCATCCACATGGGCGATCGAGCCTCCCCCCGCACCGATCGTGGTGATCTCGATCATGGGAGTCCGAATGACGAGGCCGAAATCAATGGTGGTCTGCGCTGCCAGCGCTGTCTCGCCGTCGACCACAATCGACACGTCGAAGGAGGTTCCGCCGAGATCCCCCGTGATCACGTCCGGAAAGCCCGCGGCTTTGGCGATTGCGGCCGCAGCGATCACGCCTGCCGCGGGGCCGGACAGGGCCGTGCGCACAGGCAGGCGCCGAGCCGTGGCGGTGGACATAACGCCGCCGTTCGACTGAACGATGTGGAACTTTCCCGAGAACTTCTCCTGGGCCAGCGCATGTTTCAACTTGCCGAGATAACTCCCGACGACCGGCTGGAGATAGGCGTTGAGCGCCGTCGTTGAGGTGCGCTCGAATTCCCGGATTTCAGGCAGGATATGAGCCGAGCACTCGATGTTCTCGTTCGGCCAGATCTCTCGGGCCGCGGCGAGGGCTTTCAGCTCGTTCGCGGGATTGGCATAAGCGTTGATGAAGACGATGGCGAGGGCCTCAGCGCCGCGCGCCAGCAATGTCCGGGCGATCTCCCTGACCTCATCCGAATTGATTTCCTCCCGGATGGTTCCGTCCGCCATGGTGCGCTCGCCCACTTCGAGGCGCAGGTCACGGTCAACGACCGGAACGAAATCGCCCCAGAGCCCCCAAGTGTGCCGGCGATCGCGACGGCGCATCTCGATCACGTCCCGGAATCCGCGTGTCGTGATAAGGCCGATCCGAGCGCCTTTGCGCTCGAGCAGGGCATTGGTTCCCACCGTGGTGCCATGCACGATGGAGCCGAGCTGCGCGAGCGGCCCGAACGTCTTCAGGCCCTCGAGAAACCCGATGGCTTCGTCGCCGCGGTTCGACGGAACCTTCGCCGTGCGGAACCGGGCTGCGTCCTCGTCGTAATAGAATAGGTCCGTGAATGTCCCGCCCACGTCCACGCCGACAATCTTTCCCACGACGGCGTTCACGCGGCTGCTCCCTTCCTCAGCGCAACAGTCGCGCTCTCGTCCACTTCCCCATTCTCCGTGACGACGACGCCGTAATCGCGCGCCGCCGTCTCGACACTGACATAGCCTAGCTGCACATCGCGGGCGACGCGCCGCGCGTCACGCTGCAGAGGATTGCCCCACCCGCCTCCGCCGGGCGATTCCAGGCGCACGCGCTGTCCCGCGTGGATCTTTACGTTCGCGATCTTGGATGCCATCGGCGGTGACTGCTCGCCCTCATCCGTCTGCCAGAAGAACTGGTTCAGGGATGCGGGCAGGCCACCGGCCACGCCGAACGGCGCGAATCGGCCGCGCTCGCCGAGGAGGAATACATCCGCATCCGTCAACGACTCGATCTCGTAGATCGCGCCGACACCACCGCGATGAACTCCCGCTCCTGCGGAATCCGGCCGCAGCGCCCATTGGGTGAACATCACCGGATATGCAGCCTCCAGGATTTCTGCCGGCGGAATCGTGGCAGTCGAGATCGGATTGTTGGCGTGGTTCAGACCATCACTCTCCGGGTTGCCTCCGAGGCCGCCACCAAAAAACGAGAACATCACCCAGCGCGAGCCGTCGGCGCGATGTCCCGCGAGCGACAGAGCATTGATCGTGCCGAACGGGCCAGCCGTCGCACGGCTCGGGTCGGCCTTGGCCAGAGCACCGAAGACGACCCCGATTACGCGGAGGATCGTCTCCGTATACCCCCCGACGGGCTTCGGTGCCTTGACACCGAGGAGCGTCGTGCTTGGGATCAGGAAGGTAATCGGCCGCAGGCAGCCGGCATTGGCTGGAACGTCGGTAAAGATGTGCTTGAGGGCCACGTAACAACAGGCGACGGCCGTGGAATAGGCGATGTTGAGTGGCCCGGCGCAGGGTGCGGACGAGCGCGAGAAGTCCAGCGTCATGGAATCGCCGGCGATCGTCAGGTCCAGAGCGATCGTGAGCCGCTGATCGGTGATGCCATCGTTGTCGAGATAATCCTCGAATGAATAGGTGCCATCCGGTAGCGCGCTGACGGCATCACGCATCATCGCCTCCGCGCGATCCGAGAATGCGTCGAAGGCCGTGGCGACGGTCGCGTCGCCATATTCGTCGAGAAGTTCCGTCAGGCGCCGCTCGCCGAGATCCAGGGCATTGAGCTGGCCGTTGAGATCGCCGAAATTCGACACCGGCACGCGGGCATTGGCCGAAAGGATCGCCAAGATGTCCTCGTTCATCACCCCTGCCCGGATGAACTTGACGGGCGGAAAGCGGACGCCCTCCTGGAAGCTTTCGGTTGCCTGCGCGTTGAAGCCACCCGGCACGTTGCCGCCGATATCGAGCCAATGGCCGACGGAAGCGAGCCAACAATAGAGCTTGCCGTCCCGGAAGATCGGCCGCACGAGGCGGAAATCATTCAGGTGCGTACCGCCGTCATAGGGATCGTTGAACAGGAAGGTATCGCCCGGCTCCAACCCCCCTTCCCGCTCGACCTTGTCGATCACGGCTTTCACGGCAAATGCCATTGCACCGACGAAGATGGGCAGCCCGGTCGTCCCCTGCACGAGGGTCGCTCCGGTGACGGCATGGTAAAGCCCATGGCAGGCGTCGCGGGCTTCCGCAATGATTGGGTTGAATGCGGAGCGATAGAGGGTTGCGTCCATCTCGTCCGCGATCTGCTCGAGGCGGCCTTTCAGGACGGCCAGGGTGACCGGATCGATAGCACTCATTGGCCATTCTCCCAGTCGAAGGATTCATAGCGCTCGCCGAGCGCCAGCATTTCAGGTGTGCCGATGAGACGGTTCAGCGCCGTAAAGTCGAACATGCGATCGCGGAAAGGTTCGTTGGTGCCGTGGGTGTGAAGTGAGCGGTAATAATCCTGCGCGGTTCGGGCCAGTGCACGCACGATGCCGCCCGGGAAGATCACGAGCCGGAAGCCGAGTGTGCCGAGGTCATGCGCCGATGACAGAGGCGTCTCCCCGCCCTCGACCATATTGGCGAGGAGCGGGCGCAACGAGCCGAGGGCGGATGTGACCGCGGCGAGCTGTTCGCGGGACTTGGGAGCCTCCACGAACAGCACGTCGGCCCCCGCCTCTGCATAAAGCCGAGCCCTCTCGATCGCCGACTCGAAGCCCTCGACGGCGACCGCATCGGTGCGGGCGACAATGATGGTCTCCTCGGAAGCGCGGGCATCCACGGCTGCCTTGATCTTGCCGGCCATCTCATCGGCAGGAATAATCGACTTATCCTGCAAATGGCCGCAGCGCTTGGGAAAGCTTTGATCCTCAAGCTGGATTGCTGACGCGCCGGCCCGCTCGAAGATCCGCACCGTGCGCTGGACGTTGAGCGCATTGCCGTAGCCGTTATCCGCGTCCACCACGAGCGGCGTCGACACCCGGTCACGCACCAGCGCAATGGTCTCGGCGACTTCGCTCATGGACACCAGGCCGATATCGGGGCGCCCGAGGCGGGTATAGGCGATCGCCGCGCCAGACAGGTAGAGCGCCTCGAAACTGGCCTCTGTTGCGATCGATGCGGTCAGCGGATCGTAGACGCCGGGGGCGACGACGACCTTGTTCTGAAGTAGCCGTTCTCTGAAACTCATTGTGAAAAACCGTGTTGGGGAGAGCGGGCAAGAAGATCCAAAAGCCCGCGGATGTCGGATGCGTCATCAATGGCATCGACCTCGGCCATGATGCGCTCCGCATGCGGGCCGCCCCAGACGGGCTCCACCAGCTCACGGAACTTGGCGCGCACATCGTCGGGCGAGTACGGATCTTCGGTGTCGCCCTTGTTGGTGAGCACCTGGGCCGCCATTTGCCGGCCGTCCCTCAAGCGAACCCGCACCCGGGCCGGGCGCAGGCCCGGAAGCATCGCCGTTAGCGCTGCATCCTCACGCACCAAGACGCGGCGTGCGAGATCGCGGGCGACGGCATTCGCCTGGGCCTCTTCGCGGAAGGCCGGCACGCTGGCGGCGCCATTGACGATGTAGGTGGCGAGCGCGAACGGCAGGGAGAATTTTGCCGCGAGCATGTTCTTGGGTTCGGCCGAGTCGAGCTGCGCCGCCCAGACATAGGTATCGACCTCGATCGCCTCGATGGAGGCTGGATCGATCGAGCCACCCAGCTGGCGTGTGATTTCGCCGAGCGCGTCGAGGGCACCGTGCGTATAGCGGCAGGCCGCATGCCGCTTGAAGTAGTTGCGGGCGATCTCCCAGCGCTCGCCGAGGCCCAGTACCATCTCGTCCGGCTGAAAGTTCTCAGCGATTACGGTGCCATAGACGGTCCCGACGCCATCGGTCTCCCCGACAAAGCCAGAAGCCTGCAGCTCCCAGGCCATGAGACCGAGCTGGTTCGAGAAACCCGCATAGGTGTTGCGCACGGTTCCGCCTTCCAGCATCGTGCGCCGGCTCGTGGAGAGGCCGAAGCTCGAGGCGAGGTTGATGGTCTCGATTATCTGCTCCGGCGTGGCCCCTTCGAGCCGGGCCACCGCCAGCGCAGCGCCGATCGTGCCCCAGGTGCCGTGGGGATGCATTGTCACCCGCAGTTTCGACGCGATGCCGACGCGCGACCCGATTTCATAGCCGAGGGCAATCGCCAGGATCAGGTCTGGGCCGGAAAGGGCAAGGCGCTCGCTCGCCGCCAAGGCCGCCGGGACCACGTGGATTCCGGGATGTCCGCGGGCATATTGATTCCCCTCGTCCAGCTCCAGCATCGTGCCCGCCGTGCCGTTGAGCAGGCTTGCGAGCAGTGCGCTCATGCGGCGCCCGGCTCCGATCACCGGAACCTGCCCCTCTGCCCTCTCGCGCTCACCGAGCCGCGCGACGAGGCTGCGCATCTCGGGCTCCTGCATTCCGGCCGCGATGGCGCCGATGCAATCGAGGATCACGAGCTTGGTGCGCGCGACCACGGGCTCCGGCAGGTCCGAAATCTCGACCCGGGCCGCGAAGGTGCCCCATTGCCGGAGCCATTCGGGCTGCCCGTTCTGCAAAAGGACGGATGCGGGAATGACATTCTGCGTGACGATCGTCATGAGGTCTTCTCCGTCACATGCCGAGATAGGCGCGCTTGAGCTCAGGATCGTTGCGGACCTGCTCGGCCGCTCCCGACAGGGCGATGGTTCCGTTCTCCAGGATGTAGGCGCGCGAGGCGCATTCGAGCGATTGCACCACATTCTGCTCGACGAGGAGGATCGGCAGGCCATCGCCATTGAGGCGGCGGATCAGGGCGAACATCTCCTCCACGAGGAGCGGCGACAGGCCGAGCGAGGGCTCATCGAGGATGAGCAGGCGCGGTTCCGCCATCATCCCGCGCCCGATGGCCAGCATCTGCTGCTCGCCGCCCGACAAGGTGCCGGCCGCTTGGCGGCTGCGCTCCCGCAAGCGTGGGAAGGTGTCGAAGACGCGTTCCAGATTGCTGGACCGCCGGTCGCGCCCGCGCCGATAGCTGCCGAGTTCGAGGTTCTCTCGCACCGACAGGTTAGGGAAAATCTTGCGGCCTTCCGGCACCTGTATGAGGCCTGCCTCTACGATGTCCGCCGAGGATGCGCCGGTGAGGAGCTTTCCGTCGAAGCGGATCTCGCCATCGTTCGCGCGCAGGACACCTGACAGAACCTTGTTCAGCGTCGTCTTGCCCACGCCGTTGGAGCCCAGCACCGCGACAATCTCGCCGGCGCCAACGGACAGATCAAGGCCTCGCAGCACTTCCGTACCGCCATAGCCAGCTCTCAAAGCCCTGACCTCAAGCATGGACCTTCTCCTGCTTCAAGCGCTCGGCCGCGCCGGCTCCGAGGTAGGCTTCTATAACCTTCGGGTCGTCACAGACATGGGCGGGGGGGCCTTCGGCGATGATGCGGCCCTGCGCCAACACATAGACCTGCTCGCAGAGGTTCATCACGGCCTGCATGACGTGCTCGATCATGAGGATCGTGACACCCTCGTCTCGGATCGCCCGGATGACGGGGATGATGTCGCGAATCTCGGAAGGGTTCAGCCCGGCCAGCACTTCGTCGAGCAGCAGCAGCTTCGGTTCTGTTGCGAGAGCGCGGGCGAGCTCAAGCCGCTTGCGTCCCGCCACCGTCAAGCTGGAAGCCGATTTGTCGAGTTCGGAACCGAGACCGACGCGCTGGCCCACCGTCTCGGCATGAGCCATCGCGTCGCTGCGCTTCGCGTGGCGCAGGTGCGCGCCCACGGCAATATTCTCAAGGACGGAGAGGCCCGCGAAGGGCTGCACGATCTGGAACGTCCGGGCGATGCCGCGGCGGGCCCGGACATGCGGCTCGTCGCGGCTGATATCCTGCCCTTCGAACAGCACGCGTCCTTCGCTCGGCTTCTCGAAGCCGGAAATCAGCGTGAAGAGCGTCGTCTTCCCGGCTCCGTTCGGGCCGATCAGGCCGGTGATGGAACATGCCTTCGTCTTAAGAGACGCCTGGTTGACAGCAATGAGGCCACCGAACCGCTTGGTCGCATTCTGCACCTCAAGCATGGCGAGCGGTTCCTTTTGATCGGGCCGAGCGGCGCAGCAGGCCGATTATGCCCTCAGGAGCAAAAGCGACGGCTGCAACCAGGAGGCCGCCGAAAACCATGAGATCGATGCCTGGGACGCTGCCCGCCGCAAGCTTGGTGATCTCGCCCAACCCATGCAGGGCCACCGCACCGACCAGGGGACCAAACACGGTTCCAAGGCCCCCGACGATGGGAGCGAGGATCGCCTCCACCGAGATCCAGGTCCCGTAGGCGATATTGGCATCCACATAGAGAAAGTACTGGGCATAGAGACCGCCAGCCGCCGCCGTCACTGCCCCGGAGACGGTGATAGCCCCAAGCTTCACCCGCAGCGTATCGACGCCGAGCGCCTTGGCCGCCGCTTCGTTCTCGCGCACCGCCACGAGCTGAGCACCGAAGCGCGAGCATTCGATCCAGCGGGTTAGGACGAGCACGGCGCCGACAAGGGCCAGCGCAATCCAGAAGAAGGCGCTCCGGCTCTCGAATTGGAAGTTGCTGGGCCGCACATCCAGCTTGATCAGAACGCCTGCAGCCCCGCCCGTGAAGGTCGCTGCGTTGGCGAGAATACGCAGGACCTCGGCGAAAGCGAGTGTTACTAGAGCGAAATAGGAACCGCGAAGACCCGATCGGAAGCTCAGATATCCGATCACCCAGCCGACCGCCGCGCCAGCCACGGTTCCGATGGCGAAGGCAATCCAAGGATTGATGCCGAGACGGGCCTGGAGCAGCGCTGCCGCATAGGCGCCGGTTCCGAAGAAGGCCGCGTGGCCGAATGAGAACTGTCCGCCGAAGCCGCCGAGGATGTTCCACCCTTGCGCGGCGAGCGAGATGATGAGGGTGAAAACGAGGAAGTTCAGAACCGTATTCGCCGTGATGAACGCCGGTACGAAGGCCAGGAGCGCGATCAGGACGACAGTCGGAACGATGTCGCGGAATGTCATGCCTTCGCTCCGAACATTCCCGTCGGCCGCACAAGCAGGACCAGGATGAAGATGAGGAAAATGCCGATCTGTCCGAGCGAATCCCCAAGGAAGAGCCCGCAGAGGCTTTCGACGACTCCGATGAACAGTCCGCCGAGGAGCGCGCCGGGAATCGATCCCATACCGCCCAGAACGACGATTGTGAAAGCGACCAGCACGAATGCCTGCCCGATGCGCGGATTGACGTAGAAGGTGGGCATGAGCAGGCAGGCTGCCACGGCGAGGCAGGCGCAGCCGAGCCCGAACGTCACGGCATAGACATGGGCCACATCGATGCCGACAAGACTCGCGCCGAACTTTTCCTTGGCAACGGCCCGGATGGCCTTGCCTGTATCGGTGCGCGAAAGCAGAAGCCACAGGAGCACGGTGACCAATATCGCAGCTCCGAACCCGATCAGGCGGGGCTTGGAGAGAAGGAGCGGTCCGAATTCCACGACCTGAAAGCCGTAATCGGTGTTGAGCGTGCGTGTATCCGAGCGAAATCCGGCCAGCAAAGCGTTTTCGACCGCGATCGAAAGTCCGAGGGTTACTAGTAGGATGTTGCTGTCGTTGCCATGACTCGCCGGCCCAATCACGAGGCGCTGAACGGCATAGCCCAGTCCGAAGAAAAGAGGCGTGAGCGGCAGGAGTGCGAGATAAGGATCAAGGCCGAATGCCTCATACACGATCCAGACAGCGAACATGGCCGCGGTGAGCAGCGCACCATGGGCGAAGTTGATGATGTGAAGGACACCGTAAACCAGGGTGAGGCCAAGCGCGATGAGCGCATAGACGGCACCCGTCATCAGTCCGTTTACGACAGCTTCCGCTATAATGGCGGGTGAATACATCGTCGAAGTCACTCCTCAGAGGCCTGGGGAGCGAATATGCACCCCAGGGCCATTGCTCAGGATCAGCCGGTCACCGGGAACTGCGGCTTTGCATCCGCAAAGGTGTCTGGGAAGATCACCTTGATGTCGTTGCCCTGGACCTGCGTATTAACGGGCGCCGCGCCCATGTTCTGACCGTCGACGAACCTCGTCTCGCCATAGGGCATGATGTGATCCTTGAAGGTTGAGGTGTTCAGCGCCTCGATAATCTTCGCGCGGTCGGCAGAGCCGACGCGGTTGATCGCATCGGCCAAGAGCTTCACGCAGGAATAGTTCAGCGGCACGTTGTAGGCGAAAACCTTGCCCTGCGCCTCGATCTGCTTCTTGAGTTCCAGAGCCTTGGGATTGCGTGGATCGTACCAGTGATTGCAGTCCATGATGCCGTTGGCGGCTTCCGGGAACTCCTTCACGAAGCGATAGTTGGAGGCCGCACCGTTGAGGACGGCATAGACACCCTTGGGCCGGATGCGCTGCTGCTGCATCGTGCGCGCAAGAAGCACGAACTCACCGTAGTAGCTCGACGGGATCACGAGATCCGGGTTGAGTGAGCGGATGCGCAGGGCGACATTCGACATGTCGCGCGCGGGCGTCGGGTGCGCGATGGTCTCGAGGATTTCAAAGCCGCGCTTCGGCAGTTCCGTCTGCATGAGCTTGGCGAGGCCCGAGCCGAACAGACCGTCCTCATGCACCAGCACCACCGTCTTGGCGGGCTTTCCGGCGCCGTCGTTCAGCTTCACTAGGTTGTCAAGTGCGAAACCGGTGACAATACCGAAGCCGGGGGCGAAGCGGAACGTGTTCTTAAGGCCGCGCTGCACGATCGGGTCACTGACGCCCACATCGACGATGTATGGTAGGTCGTAGCGCGCCGCGGCCTGAGTGGCAGCCAAGCAGATGGGGCTTGCGAATCCGCCGACAATGGCCGCAACGCCACCGGCCTGCATCTTCTCGACCTCCTGGGTGCCCGCCTCGGGGTTTGAACGGGCATCGCCGAACACCATCTCGAGCTTGGCGCCGCCGAGACCCTTGAGGCCGCCGGAGTCGTTGATCTCCTTGATGGCCATTTCGGCACCCATACGGCCGAATTCACCGTCCTGGGCGAGCGCGCCGGTGACGGGCTGCAGGATGCCGACCTTCACGGATTGCGATTGTGCGCGCAGGTAAGCCGGCATGGCAAGCACAGCCGCCGAAGCGGCACCTGCTCGCAAGATTGCGCGGCGCGTTGGTCGCATGATGTTCTTCATGTCGATGTTCTCCTCTGGTTAGCTACCCGCACCGGACGGGTCTTTGGCTTGAGGCTCTTCGGCCCCTTGGCTTCACGCTTTTGCAGCTCAGGCCGTACGGTAACTGGCTTAGCCACCGGATTCCATCGGCGGGCACCGGCGGCGCCGGTCCGCACAAGATCCATGTGGAATGAATAGCGATCTGGCCTGTAGAGGGCATGGAGATGCTCCACCCCCTGGCCCGACGGATCCCACACGACACGTGTGAGCGAAAGAAGCGGAGAGCCGATCTCCAACCCCAGAGCCTCCGCTACGTCCGGCCCCGCCAAAGTGGCACCGATGCTCTGGCTCGCCTCCTCGACCATGATGCCTGATCGCTCCAGGAGTCCGAGGAGCGGCATCGATGCGAGATCGGCCTCGGAATAGGTGACGCCGATGCGCTCCGGCACATGGGTCACGAGATAAGAGAACGGCGCGCCGTCGATGAGACGGACACGGATCGAGCGCTGCGCCCGCTCCCCTGGCTCAAGTCCGAGCGACCCGGCAACACTCTCGGATGGGGTCACATAGGCAAAAGACAGAAGCCGCACGCTGGTCCTACGGCCCATCTCGACTAGATGGGACAGCACGTTCGAGAGATCCGCCACGATCGGCTGCACCGAGTTACCCTCACGGACGAAGGTTCCCGAACCAGGGCGGCGGTCGATGAGCCCGTCGATGGCCAGGGTATCGAGCGCACGCCGCACTGTCACGCGCGATACCCCGTATTCGGCTGCAATCGAGAGCTCCCCTGGCAGGCGGGAGCCGGGCTCCAACGCACCGTTCAGAATGCGCTCGCGCAGGAGAAGATAGATGCGCCGCGCTTTGAGAGGTTCAACTGCGTCCGCCAAGGTCGTCCGCTCCAGACTGCAACAGTGTTGACTGATACAAAGGACAGCTACCTGTCTACCTTATAAGACATTTCACTTGCGTCAAGCTGCCCTTTTGGAAATACTGGCAGCGGCTCCGACATGAACCATGAGAGCGCATTCGGGAGAGCGATATGGCGGGAAGCCCCTCCGGTCCGCGGACCCTTTTCGACAAGCTATGGGATAGCCACGCGATCGTGACGCGGGAGGACGGCCAGACCTTGCTCTGGGTCGACCGCCACTTCGTGCACGAGGGCTCGTTCCATGCCTTCAACAAGCTGAAGGAGCGCGGCGCCAAGGTTGTGCACCCGGAGCTAACCTTCGGCATCGCCGATCATTATGTGCCGACGCGCCGCTCTGGACGCAGCATCGATCCGGCCATCCAGAACATGATCGACCAGCTGGAGCGCAATACGTCGGAAAACGATGTGATGCTGTTCGGCCTCAACGACCCACGCCAGGGCATTGTCCACGTGGTAGGTCCCGAACAGGGATTGACGCTTCCGGGGCTGCTAATCGTCTGTGGCGACAGCCACACATCCACGCACGGCGCCTTCGGGGCATGGGGTTTCGGCATCGGAGCATCCGAGGTTGCACATGTGCTGATGACGCAGACGCTTTGGCAGCGAAAGCCCAAACGCATGCGCATCACCGTCGATGGAACGCTGGCGCCGGGAATCGGCGCCAAGGACATTGCCCTCTCGATCATAGCGCACATCGGCGCCGACGGCGCGCAGGGGCATGCGGTCGAATATGCAGGCACCGCCATCCGTGCGCTGTCGATGGAGGGGCGGCTCACCCTGTGCAATCTCTCGATCGAAGCTGGGGCGCGCTGCGGCATGGTCGCCCCCGATGAGACAACGGTTGCCTATCTGCACAACCGCCCGTTTGCACCTGCAGGCGACGATTTCGAGCGTGCGGCGGAGGACTGGCTGCGGCTGCAGAGCGACAAGGACGCGGAGTTCGACCAGGAGATCATGCTCAATGGATCCGAGATCGCCCCGGTTGTGACCTGGGGTGTCAGCCCCGAGGACGCGCTGCCGATCACGATGGCGGTGCCGGATCCCGAGTTGATCTCGGATTCGGGCAAGGCGGCGCAAATCCGTGATGCGCTGGCCTATATGGATCTCAGGCCGGGGCAGAAGCTGACCGAAGTTCCCATCGACCGTGTCTTTATCGGCTCCTGCACCAACAGCCGCATCGAGGATCTACGGGCGGCCGCCCAAGTGCTGTCGGGCCGCAAGACCAAGGTGCCGGGCCTCGTCTCACCCGGCTCATCCCTGGTGAAGCAGCAAGCGGAAGCGGAGGGGCTCGACCGGATCTTCATGGAGGCCGGCCTCGAATGGGTCGATTCGGGCTGCTCCATGTGCGTCGGCATGAATGGCGACGTCGTGCAGCCCGGCGAGCGTTGCGCTTCGACCACCAACCGCAACTTCAAGGGCCGCCAAGGACCGGGCGCACGGACTCATCTCATGTCGCCAGCCATGGTTGCGGCCGCCGCCGTGATCGGACATCTCGCCGATGTCCGCCCCCTAATCGAGGAGCGATCCTGATGCAGCCCTTTAAGCGTCTGACCGCCACGGCGTGTCCCCTGCCGTACGCCAATATCGACACGGATCAGCTGATCCCGGCCCGCTTCATGAAGCGCTCACGAGCCGAAGGTTATGGCGGGTACCTGCTTCACGACATGCGTGTCTCGGGCGACGGCACAGCGATTGCCGATTTCCCCCTCAACCAATCGCGCTATCGCAATGCGCAGATTATCGTGGCAAGGCGTAATTTCGGGGCAGGCTCCTCCCGCGAGGCCGCCGTATACGCCCTCGTAGATTACGGAATCCGTTGCGTGATCGCGCCGAGCTTCGGCGATATCTTCTCGTCCAATTCCGTCAACAACGGGCTTCTTCCCGCCAGGGTGGACGAGAGGGATGGTGAGGCACTGATCGGACTTCTCCAGGAGATCCATGCGGAATTGACCGTGGATCTCGAGGCGCAGACGATTTCGGCGAAAGAGAGGTCAGTCCCATTCGCCATTGATCCCGTTTGGCGGACGAAGCTTCTGAACGGCTGGGACGATATTGACATCACCCTCAATCAGGCCGATGCGATTGCGCGATTCAGAGCGGAGGACTCGGTTCGACGCCCATGGACGACGCCGAGGGTTCCGTGCGGTGCTGGTCAGACTACGATGTGAATGGCTCCGTTCTCTTTTTGGGGCTTATTGTCAAGCCTTATGAGCAGCCCTTTCCTCGTCTCGGCGTCCCCTCACCCCTCAGCCCCAGATCCTAATCTCGTGAGGAATCTCGCCACCTGATCCGCAGGCATTGGTTTTGCGAAATGATAGCCCTGAGCGCAATCACATCCCATGGATCTGATCCGGCGTACCTGCCCTTCCGCTTCAACCCCTTCCGCCGTCACAAGCAAGTCCAAGTTTTTACCAAGGCCGATCACCGCCGAAACGATTGCTCTATCATCTTCGTCCCGCTCGATACCCTGGACGAAGCTCTGGTCGATTTTGATGTGATCGACCGGAAATTGCTTCAGGTGCGTGAGCGAGGCATACCCGGTCCCGAAATCGTCCAATGCAATCTGGACGCCGTGGCGCCGCAGCTCTCGAAGGGTAGCGGCAACCTGATCAGATCTTCCATCGAGCAGGACCCGTTCTGTAACCTCCACCTCGAAGTGCTTAGTTGGGATCTTCGCAAGAGCGAGCAGGTGCAGAATGTCGGCTGCCAGATCGGGCTGGTTAAATTCCGAGCTCGAAAGATTGACGGCGACGCGGCCGGGATTGAACCCTGCTTCGAGCCATCGCCTGATGTCGGATACGACCTTCCCAATCAGGCGCTTGCTGAGTACGGTCGCAAGCTCGGAGTCGTCGAAGGCTTCTCCGAACGTCGCAGGAGTTAGAAGCCCCCTTTGCGGATGCTGCCATCGTGCGAGAGCCTCAAGACCAATGGTGCTTCCTGTTCTGAGGCATATCTTGGGCTGGTAGAACGGGATGAACTCGTCTTGCCCGACAGCTTCCCTCACCTCCCTTGTCAAAGCCAGGCGCTGCTCAGCGGCCGCTCGCATCAGCGGGGAGTAGGCGACGACGCGGCTCCTGCCCTCGGCTTTGGCGCGGTAGAGCGCGATATCGGCATCCTTCACCAACTCAGTTGGCTCGGAGTCGTGATCCGGGTAGGCCGCCACGCCAATGCTCGTCCGGCTGAGGATCGTTCGCCCGTTGTAGATAAACGGCTGGCGGATCCGCCTGATGATGCTGTCCGCGAGGTTCAGAGCGTTGCGGAGCTTCAAAGGTTCGACAACGATGACGGCAAACTCGTCACCGCCAAGACGGGCTACGGTATCGCACTCCCGCATCATCTCGGATAAGCGGGCGGCGGTCTCTGCCAGCAGAGCATCCCCGGCATCGTGCCCCATGCTGTCGTTGACTTCCTTGAAATCGTCGAGATCGATCAGGAGAAGGCTCACATGACTATTGTGCCGCTTGGCCCTCTCAAGCGCGGCCTCAAGCCGGTGCTGGAACAGACGTCGGCTTGGGAGTCCAGTGAGTGGATCATGATTGGCCACTCGCCAGATCTTCTCCTCGACAGCCTTCCGGTCGCTGATGTCGAAGGTGACGCCCACCACGCGATGGGGGCCGGCCTTCTGAGCGCGTGAAGCAAGCCAGAGCGACCGCCCGTCAGGCAGGGCATAGCGAAACTCCATTGTGTCAGAGGCTTTTGCATGGACGTTCGCGATGAACGCGTCACGTCGTCCCCGATCTTCTGTGGGCACTCGTGCAAGGAAGTCCTTGAGAGGGCCGGATCCGACGCCGAGCAGTGCAAGAGAGTTCTCTGAGCGAGTGATGTAATCAGTTCGGGTATCCTGTTCCCAAGCCACCATCCGAGCAGCCTGCAAGGCAAGCTGAAGGCGGGCCTCACTGTCACGCAAAGCGTCCTCGGCCCTTTTTCGGTCCGTAATGTCCTGAATCGTCCCAAGCTTCCGAACTGCCATGCCGGTATCGTCAAGGAATGTCCGCCCGCTGACAGCAACCCACCTCTCCTCCCCGGTGTCGGCCCGGAACATCCGGCACTCGTCCTGATAGATGGGAATGCTCTCCGGCACGGATGCAAAGAACTTCG
>DASZBB010000138.1:0-10791 GCA_035944695.1 Microvirga sp.
AGATCCTCACCGGCCGCCGGGACCGGATCCGGACCCTTCGCCAGGCGGATGGGCTGTCCGGGTTCACCAAGCGTTCGGAAAGCGAGTACGATCCCTTCGGCGCCGCGCACTCGTCCACGTCGATCTCAGCCGGGCTGGGCATGGCGGTGGCGCGGGACCTGGACGGCAGGACGAACAACGTGATCGCCGTGATCGGCGACGGGGCCATGTCGGCCGGCATGGCCTACGAGGCCATGAACAATGCCGGCGCCATGCATTCGCGCCTGATCGTCATCCTCAACGACAACGACATGTCGATCGCACCGCCCACCGGCGCCATGTCGTCCTATCTCGCCCGTCTGGTCTCCGGCGGCACCTATCGGGGCATCCGCGAGACGGCCAAGCAGCTGGCGAAGAAGCTGCCGAAATTCATCTACGAAAAGGCCCAGCGCGCCGAGGAGTTCGCCCGCGGCTTCTGGACCGGCGGCACCATGTTCGAGGAGCTCGGCTTCTACTATGTGGGTCCCATCGACGGGCACAATCTCGACCACCTGCTGCCGATCCTGAAGAACGTCCGCGACACCGAGACCGGCCCGATCCTGGTCCATGTGGTCACCAAGAAGGGCAAAGGCTACGCGCCCGCCGAAGCTGCGGCCGACAAGTATCACGGCGTGGTCACCTTCGACGTGGTGACGGGCGCGCAGACCAAGGCCAAGGCCAACGCTCCCTCCTACACCAAGGTGTTCGGCGAGAGCCTGATCAGGGAGGCGCACAGGGACGACAAGATCGTCGCCGTCACGGCCGCCATGCCGTCAGGGACGGGAATCGACCTCTTCGGCAAGGAATTCCCCACCCGCACCTTTGACGTGGGCATCGCCGAGCAGCACGCGGTGACTTTCGCGGCCGGCATGGCCACGGAGGGCTACAAGCCGTTCTGCGCGATCTATTCCACCTTCCTGCAGCGCGCCTACGACCAGGTGGTGCACGACGTGGCGATCCAGAACCTGCCCGTGCGCTTCGCTCTCGACCGCGCCGGCCTCGTGGGCGCCGACGGCCCGACCCATGCGGGCTCCTTCGACGTGGCCTATCTTGGCTGCCTGCCGAACATGGTGGTGATGGCGGCCGCCGACGAGGCGGAGCTGGTCCACATGGTGGCGACCGCCGCGGCCTACGATTCCGGCCCCATCGCCTTCCGCTACCCGCGCGGCGAGGGCGTGGGCGTCGACATGCCCGAGACGGGCGTTCCGCTGGCCATCGGCAAGGGCCGGATCGTCAAGGAAGGCGGTCGCATCGCCCTCCTGTCGCTCGGCACCCGCCTCGCGGAGGCCCTGAAGGCCGCGGAGGAGCTGGAAGCGCGCGGCCTGTCCACCACCGTGGCGGATGCCCGCTTCGCCAAGCCCCTCGACGAGGAGATGATCCTGCGGCTTGCCCGCGATCACGAGGTGCTCGTGACCGTCGAGGAAGGCTCCATGGGCGGCTTCGGCTCCTACGTGCTCCAGCTCCTCGCCGACAGGGGCGCTCTCGACCGGGGCAGCCTCAGGGTGCGCTCCATGGTACTGCCCGACATCTACCAGGACCAGGACAAGCCCGAGCGCATGTATGCCAAGGCCGGGCTCGATTCCGCCGGCATCGTGACCAAGGTGTTCGAGGCGCTCGGACAGGAAGAGGCCCGCAAGGCCAGGGCCTGACGCCGGGCTAAATCGTCAGCCTTCCCGCCTTCGCAGCCGCATAGCGCTCGCCGATCCTGTTCCAGTCGAGCACGTTCCACCAGGCCTTGAGGTAGTCCGGCCGGCGGTTCTGGTATTTGAGGTAATAGGCGTGCTCCCACACGTCGTTGCCCATCAGGACCCGCTGCCCGTCCATCAGGGGCGTATCCTGATTGGGCTTGGTCACGAGGGCTAGCTTGCCGTCCCGGGTGACCGTGACGAAGACCCAGCCGGAGCCGAACTGCCGTGTCCCGGCCGCATTGAAATCTTCCTGGAACTTCTGGAACCCGCCGAGATCCCGGTCGATGGCCGCCTTCAGGTCGCCTGCGGGCTCGCCGCCCGCCCCGCCCATGATCTGCCAGAACATGGTGTGGTTGGCGTGTCCTCCGCCGTTGTTGCGCACGGCTGCGCGGATCGATTCGGGAACTTTGCTCAGGTTCGCCAGCATGTCCTGGAGCGGCATCTTGGCGGCCTCTGCGTTCTGGGCGAGCGCCGCATTGAGGTTGTTGACATAGGCCGCATGGTGCCTGCCATGGTGGATCTCCATGGTCTGGGCATCGATATGCGGCTCGTTCTTGGATGGCGCATAGGGCAAGGGATCGAGCTTGAACGGCCCGGACGGGGCTTGCGCCCAGGCGCGGGGAATGGCAGCGCTGGCGGCCAGCAGGGTTGCACCTGTCAGAAGATGGCGACGGCTGAGCATGGGACCTCCGTTGGCCTGTGAAGACTTGTGAACGGAAGATGTTCTAGGGCGGAGCTTGTTCCTGCCCATAAAAGGATCGTGATCCCGATGAATGAGAGGCATCGATGACCCGCAAGCGCGCCGATGTGGTCCTGGTCGAGCGCGGCTTCTTCGCAAGCCGCGCCCGGGCGCAGGAGGCCATTGCGGGTGGCCTCGTGACCGTGAACGGCGCCGTCCTCCGCAAGCCCTCCGATGCGGTGCCCGAGGAAGCCGTGATCACGGCCGAACAGCCGCACCCTTACGTGTCCCGTGGCGGCGTGAAGCTGGCGGCAGCCCTCGATGCCTTCCACATCGACCCGAAGGACAGGATCTGCCTCGACATCGGCGCCTCCACGGGCGGCTTCACGGAAGTGCTGCTCACACGCGGCGCGGCCCACGTTTATGCGGTGGATGTGGGGCACGGCCAGCTGCACCCCACCATCGTCGGCAATGCGCGGGTGACGAATTTCGAGGGCACGGATGCCCGCTCGCTGACTGCGGATCTCATCCCGCAGGCGCCCGACCTCCTCGTTTCGGATGTGAGCTTCATCTCGCTCAAACTCGTCCTGCCTCCCGCTGTCGCCCTGCTGAAGCCCCGCGCGGAGCTCGCCGTTCTCGTGAAGCCGCAATTCGAGGCCGGCCGCGATCGCGTGAAGAAGGGCATCGTGCGCGACGAGGCGGTGCATCGCGCCGTGTGCGAGGACCTCTCGTCCTTCGTGACGTCGCTTGGCTTCAAGGTGATCGGCCTCGTCCCCTCGCCCATCGAGGGAGGAGACGGCAATCGTGAATTCTTGCTGGGAGCCCGCATTGGCTGAACAGGTCATCATCAAGCGCCTCGGCGCGAAAGCCGACGGCGTCGCGGAGACGTCCTCCGGTTCCGTCTTCGTGCCGAAGGTGCTGCCGGGCGAGACCGTCACCATCGAGCGTGAGGGATCGCATGCCCGCCTCGTGAGCATCGATGGTCCGTCGCCCGAGCGCGAGACGCCGTTCTGCCCGTATTTCGATGAATGCGGCGGCTGCGCGACGCAGCACATGAAGCACGGCTTCTACCAGGCCTGGAAGCAGGAGACCCTCGTCCATACCTTGCGCCAGGCGCGGATCGACGCGCCCGTCGAGGCGCTCATTGACGCTCATGGCGACGGACGCCGTCGCGTTACGTTGCACGTGCGCTTTCCCGACCGTGCCATGCATGTGGGATTCATGGCCCCGCGCAGCCACCAGATCGTCGAGATCGCGTTCTGCCCCATCACGGAGCCTGTCCTGAAGGAGCAGGCGCCCACCATCGCCCGCACCATCGGCGAACATCTGAAGGGCCCGCGCAAGCCGCTCGACATCCAGATCACCGCGACGCAGACCGGTTTCGATGTGGATGTGCGCGGATACGGCCCCCTGAAGGATCAGGACCGCCTGCGCCTCATCGATCTCGCTGCGGGCCTTGATCTCTCCCGCCTGTCGATCCACGGCGACGTGATCGTGGAGCGGCGCCCTCCCGCCATCGTGATGGGACGCGCCGCCGTCGTTCCGCCCGCAGGCTCGTTCCTGCAGGCGACGAAGCTCGGCGAAGAGACGCTGGCCGGCTTCGTCACCGAGGCCTGCGCGCGAGCCAAGCGCGTCGCCGACCTCTTCGCCGGAGCGGGCCCCTTCTCGCTGCGCCTCGCCGAGAAGGCGGACGTTCACGCGGTGGAGTTCGACAAGGGCTCCATGACGGCGCTCGACAAGGCCGCACGCGCCACGCCGGGCCTGCGTCGCGTCACGACGGAAGCGCGCGATCTCTTCCGTCGGCCCTTGCTGACGCCCGAGCTCAACGCCTTCGACGCCGTGGTGCTCGATCCGCCGCGCGCGGGCGCCGAGGCCCAGGCGAAGCAGCTTGCCCTGTCGAAGGTCCCGCTCGTGGTGAGCGTCTCCTGCGACGCTGCCACCTTCGCCCGCGATGCCGCGATCCTGATGGCCGGCGGCTATCGCCTGGAACGCGTGATCCCGGTCGACCAGTTCAAGCACTCGCCGCATCTGGAGGTGGTCGGGATTCTGAGGCGCGACCCGGCGAAGAAGCTGTCGCGTCGCCCATAAATTGAGACCATGAACGCATCTGCCGAGGTGGAGCTCCATGACGACGATCTGATGGGGCGGGCAAGCCGGAGGGTCGGGGCTCCGATCCTGTGGGCGGCTACTCCTCTCTAAAGGCTTTTGCCATGTTGTCGGCGATGGGTTTGGTGAGGTACGAGAAGACGGTGCGGTAGCCGGTCTGGATGAACCCCTCCACGGGCATGCCCGGAACCAGCTTGAGCGCACCCAGGCGATCCCGTTCCCCGTCGGCGAAGGCCACCCGCACCGGATAATATTGGACACCCGAGCGCTGGTCCGTCACCAGGTCGGCCGCGATCAGGCTGACCCGACCCTTGAGCTCGGGCGTCGTGCGCTGGTTGAAGGCGGAGAGCCGCAGCACCGTATCGAGCCCAGGCTGCAGCTGATCGATATCCTGCGGCGACACCTTCACCTCGATCGACAGCTCGTCGGCCTCGGGCACGATCATCATCAAGGGCTCTCCGGCATTGATCACACCCCCGACAGTGTGAACGATCGACTGGTGCACGAACCCATCCTGCGGCGCCCGGATGTCGATCCGCTTGAGCTGATCCTCGGCCGCAACCCGTCGTTCCACAAGCTCCGCCACCTTGGCCTGAACCTCGCGCAGCTCCTTCGACACCTCGCTCCTGAGATCCTGATCGATCTGCAGGATCTGAAGCGCCGTCTCGCTGATCCGGCCTTTCGCCTGCGCCACATTCGAGATGAGCTGCCCACGCTCGCCGCGCAGGCGGGTCTCCTCCCGCTTGAGCGCCGTCACCCGGGTGATGGGAACAAGGTTCTTGCGCCAGAGCTGCTCGACGCCCGACAGTTCACTCTGGATCAGCTGAATCTCGTCGGCCTTGGCGGCCGCTTGGAGATCCAGGCCGTCGATCTGCTCCTGCAACTGCGAGATCCGCTCCTTGAGCTGCGCCTTCTGGCCGTCCCGGGCCTCGCGGCGGGACTCGAACAGGCGAACCTCCCCCAGCACCAGACGCTCGAGCTCCGGCTCGTTCAGGCGCCTCTTCAGCGCCGCCGGGACGGCGACCCGTTCCAAGCCGTCGCGTTCCGCTTCCAGCCGGCTCTGCCGCGTGGCCAGTTCGTCGAGGCTCTTCGACACCATGGCAAGATTGGCGCGGGCGACCGTTTCATCGAGCCGGATCACCACATCGCCGGAGCGGACCCGATCACCGTCGCGGGCCAGGATCTCGCCCACCACGCCGCCGGTGGGATGCTGAACCTTCTTGACGTGACTGTCGACCACGACCGCTCCGGGCGCGACAACCGCTCCGGACAGCTCCGTCACCACGGCCCAGCCGCCAAGGCCGCCCACAAGGAGCAATGCGGATGACAAGCCCAGCAGGGTATGACGACGGATCGAGGTGCGGGCGCTTGCAGGCTGTGCGGGGCTCATGAGGCAACTCCCAGATCTTCGACGACTTTCAACGGGGTAACGGTGGGCATCCGGGGCTCTGCAGGCGGTGCGGCCGACACGGGACGCAGCACCTTGCTCAGCACCTCATCCTTGGGACCGAAGCTCTGCACCCGGCCCTCGCTCATCACGAGCACCAGATCGACCCCTGCAAGGGCGCTCGGGCGGTGGGCGATCACCACGACGATGCCGCCTCGCGCCCTGATGCTCATGATGGCGGCCGTCAGCGCCTGCTCGCCCTCGCTGTCGAGGTTGGAGTTCGGCTCGTCGAGCACCACCAGGAACGGATTGCCATAGAGCGCCCGTGCCAGAGCGATGCGTTGCCGCTGCCCGCCGGACAGAGCAGCCCCGGCCTCGCCCACCTGCGTCTCGTAACCGTCCGGGAGCTGCAGGATCATCTCGTGCACGTTGGCGGACTTGGCCGCCGCGATGACGGTCTCCGACTTTGGATTGGGGTCGAAGCGCGCGATGTTCTGGGCGACGGTTCCGGCGAACAGCTCGACATCCTGCGGCAGATAGCCGATGTGATGGCCGAGATCTTCGGGCAGCCATTGCTCGATCGCCGCGCCGTCGAGGCGAACCTTGCCGCGCCAGGTGGGCCAGACGCCCACGATCATGCGGGCCAGGGAGGACTTTCCGGAGGCGCTCGGGCCGATGACGCCCAATCCGCTTCCCGCCTTGAGCTGGAACGCCACGTCCTGGACGGCGAACCTCTGCCCTCCCGGCGCCCCGGTGCCTGCATTCTCAATCGACAGCATGGACTTGGGGGCGGGAAGCTGGAGCGGCCGCAGGTCCGAACGGTCATCGGCGAGCACGGCCCGGATGCGCGCCCAGCCCTGGCGGGCGGAGACGAAGCCCTTCCAGTTGGCAATGGCCAGCTCGACGGGAGCCAGGGCGCGCGAGACGAGGATCGACGAGGCGATCATGATGCCGCCGGTGGCCTGGCCGTCGATCACCAGATAGGCGCCAACGCCGAGCACACCCGATTGCAGGGTCATTCGCATCACCTTCGACAGCGCGCCGAAGCCGCCGGCGACATCCGAGGTTTTCTGCTGATAGGCAAGGTACTGCGCATTCGCGTCGCCCCACAGGGCCCCAAGCCGGGGCACCATCCCCATGGCATGCACGACCTCCGCGTTGCGGCGGGCGCCGTCGCCGATGCCGTTGCGCAGGCTGGCTGCGGTGACGGCGGCCTTGGCGGCTTTGCGGGTCAGGGCATCGGTGAGGATCGTGATGACGATGAGAACCGAGGCGCCGCCCACCGTGACCCAGCCGAGCAGAGGATGGAAGGCGAAGCAGATAACAAGGTAGAGCGGGATCCACGGCAGATCGAACAGAGCCGAGGGGCCTCCGCCTGCCAAGAAGGCGCGGATCTGATCGAGATCGCGCAGCGGCTGCTGAGCGTCGCCGTCGGCCTTCCCGCGCAGGGGGGCGGCCACCTGGCAGCGAAAGATGCGCTGGCTCAGATCCTCGTCGACGGCGGCGCCGAGACGGGCGAAGATGCGCCCGCGCAGCGTGTCGAACAGCCCTTGGAACAGGAACAGGGCAAGGATGATGGCCGAGAGGCCCAGGAGAGTCGGGATGCTGCGGCTGGGCAGGACCCGGTCATAGACCTCCATCATGTAAAGGGAACCGGACAGATAGAGGATGTTGATCAGGCCGCTGAGTATGGCGACGCTCAGGAAAGCTCCGCGGCCGGAGGCCAAAATGCTGAGACGATGGTTGAGCCGGTTGGTCATCGAAAGGCCTCGGATGTTCGCGCCCTTGCGGCGGGTCGCCTCAAAGTTGAAGGAGTTCGTGTTGGTATGTCGCGGGATCCCGCCGGGAGAGATTGGGGGAGGCACTCCCGGCGGGCCATCGCGATCTCAGGCCAACCGCATCAGAAGATGAAGTCGCTGTTGTCGAGATCGGATGCGGTGACGCCCTTCAGCACGAGGATGTCGGAGCCGCGAGCGATCATCACGTCCTGATCGACTTGCACCACGTGCAGATCGGACAGGCTGTCGACCCCGGACAGGCCCCTCGCGTCGATCCGGTCATGGCCGTTGCGGAAATCCGTGACCGTGTCTGAACCACCGCCCTTCTGGAAGACGAACGTGTCCTGCCCCGAGCCGCCCGTGAGCTTGTCCTGCCCAGACCCGCCCTTGAGCAGATCGTCGCCCGAGCCGCCAGAGAGACAGTCATTGCCAGAGCCGCCGTAAAGCTTGTCATTGCCTGACCCGCCATAGAGGCGATCCTTGCCACTGCCGCCATCGAGATGGTCATTGCCGTGACCGCCCTCGAGCCGATCGTCGCCCGACTTGCCATAGAGGCCGTCATGGCCCGCTCCGCCATAGAGCCGATCGTGGCCGTCGCCGCCATCGAGGCGGTCGTGACCGTCCTGGCCCCAAAGCCGGTCGTGACCGGACCTGCCGTAGAGCTGGTCATTACCGTCCTGACCCCAGAGCCGATCATGGCCGCGCCCGCCCCATTCGACTTCATCAACCGGCCCTTCAACTCCCGGAACCACGACCGGGGGCTGTACGACCGGAGGCTGCTCGACCGGAGGCTCCTCGACCGGAGGCTCTTCCACTGGAGGCTCTTCGTCCGTGCACTCTCGGACGATTGGGCGCTCGGAACACGTGTAGGTGATCCGATGGTCTGCGCTTCTCAGTGTCGTGACGCCTTGGCTGTCGGTCTCTTCCGTGTAGTCGGCGAGTGTCTTGCCCGGGGGCAGCTCGATCACATCCTGAGCCCGCAGGGTGCCCACGATGGTGTCCTTGCCGCCATTCGAGCGGAACACGATCCGGTGCGCCGACTGGAGCGCGGAGATGTCCACCGTATCGTCACCGGCGTTACCGTCGATGGTGATGGTGCTGAAGTTGAGGCTGGTGCCGTTGAAGTTACCGATCACCTGGATGGCGTCGCCAGCACTCGCCCCACCGTCCGGCTGTGTCGGATTGTTGCCGTTGTTGGCGGTGGTGTTGAGCCCGTTGACGCTGATCTCCTCGATGTTGTCGAGCTCCGCAACAACCGTCGTCGTCAGCCCGACCGTGCGGGTGATGACGATCTCAGTGGTGGCTCCGGACACGGGAACCCCCGCCGCTATGGCCGCTGTCCTTTCATAGATGCGGAATGTCTCGGCCGTTCCGACGGCTCCGTTCACGATAAAGGTGTCGGTGCCACCGGCCTCGCCGTTGACCAGGTCGAAGCCATCCGTTGCACCCGCAGCATTCCAGATGATCGTATCGTTGCCGGTGCCTGCAAGGATGGTGTCGTTGCCCGTGCCGCCGCTGACCGTATCGTTGCCGTCGCCGGCGTTGATGGTGTCATTGCCGCCGCCGCCGTTGATCGTCGTTCCGGCGGCATCGCCGATGATGATCTCGTTGCCGATACCGCCATTGATGGTGCCCGTGACCCGGGTAATGTTCACCGTATTGTTAGGATCCGTCGAAGCTCCGTCACTCACGACGTAGTTGAAGGAACCGTTGGCGATCCCGTTGTCTGCGACGTTGACCACGCCGGTCCCGAGAGCGGCTGGGGCGTTGAGACCAGTCGAACCATTGACTGCGGTGATGGTAAGGGCAGAGCCCTCCGGATCCGCATCATTGGCCAACAGCGCGGACTGGGCGATCGAGAAGGTCACGCCGGCGGCCACGTTCGTGATGACCGTGTCGGCATTGCCCACAGGCGCATCGTTCGATGGCGTGACGTGAACTGTCGTGGTGGCGACTGCGCTATTGAGCAGGCCGTCGTTGACGGTGACCTGAAGGATGCGGTCGGCCGCAGCCGGATTGTCCGAGCTGTTGGAGTACCGTACCTGTTGGAGCGCCGTCTGGTAGTTGGCGATCGAGGCGTTTCCGGTCAGGGTCAGGGTGATCTGCCCGGAAACGGAAGTGTCGACCGACGACGTGATGCCGCCCGGCAGCCCGCCTGCAACCGACAGGACATCACCTGCGCTGGCATTGGTGAGGACAACACGGGCCGAGGCGATGGTCGTCCCGTCGTCGGCGATCCGTACGCCGGCGGCGATTGCGACGCCCGCGTCGTTTTCCGTGTAGCTGGTCTCGTAGTTGTTACCCGGCGCGCCGGGCGTCGTGGTGGTCGTCGCAGTCGTCGTCGCGATATTGAAGTTGTTGATCCGGATCTCCTCTCCAGCCCCGCTGATCCCCGTCACGACGAACCGGATGGCAGCATTCGCCGTTGCCCCCGCAAGGTTCAGGTTGATACTGCTTGTATCTGCGCCGTCGAAGCCACCGGACTGGCTAGTAATCGTTTGAAGCACGGTGAAGTTTCCGGCCGTGAACGATCCAGTCGGCGAGTATTGCACCTGGAGAGTCTCGCCGGCGTCGATGCTGTTGTTGTTGTTTAACCGGTCGTAGTCGAACGAGAGCGTCGCGGTCGTCACGCCGGTGAGATTGACGGTCCTCGTAATCGACGCACCGTCTCCAGCGACGAAACGCAGCTCGTTCGAGTTGTTGTTGTCGATCTGGATCTGGCCCGTGGTCACACCGCCGTCGTCGCCGGCCTCCACCCAGGGTGTTGCGGCCCAGTTCACGGAGCCGTTGCTGTTGTTGTGCGCGGCCGTGTCGAACGTATCGCGGTAGGCCTGCGGTGTCGACGTGGTGGTGGTGGTGGTCACATCACCATGAAGATCAAGCGTCGGCGCCACCAGCGAGATGGTCTGATCAGCGAACTCGAGGCGCTCGACGTTGCGGACGGTGTCCGTGCCGTCGGTCGCGAGGCCGCCGATGTGAGACACAGTGATGGTCCCGTCCGAACTGAAGTCGATGTCGTATTCTGCTCGTGCGCCGGAGAAGACCGCAGTATCGATGTCGCCTGCTGTCGTATCCGTCCTGATGGTACGGACGATCGAGAGCTGACCAGGGTTGATCTGGCCCGAGAACATCCTG